>DATFAJ010000273.1:0-5231 GCA_035254745.1 Candidatus Methylomirabilota bacterium
GTAGGCGGCGGCCTGGACGAAGAAGCGGCCGAACTGCCCCAGGGCCAGGACCAGGTCGAGGCTCAGGCGCCCCAGCGCCGCGATGGGGCGCAGCGGCGCCGGCCACATTTCGGATGTGGGCGACGAAAACATCGCCAGATACTACCATAGGGGTCGGCGAATCCCGGCGCCGTTCTTGAAAAAAACAGCCGAGTTCTTGTAAGGTGAGCGTGTGTCGGCCATCGATCTCGCGATCCAGCTCATCGGGACCCTGACGCTCCGCCCCTACGTCTTCGGGTTCCTGGCCATCTTCCTGATCGCGGGCGTGCGGGACCTCGGCCATGCCCGGACGGTCGGCTTCCTGTTCTGGGGCGGAGGGGTCGCGGTGGTGGCCGAGCTCGTCTCCACGCGCGTGGGCATTCCGTTCGGCCTCTACCACTACACCGGCGCGACCCGGGGGGCCGAGCTGTTCCTCGGCAACGTGCCGTTCTTCTCGCCGCTGTCGTTTCCCTTCCTGGCCTACGCCGCGTTCTGCCTGGCGCGCCGGACTCTCGGCCCCGGATGGGCCACGACCCGCGCCGGCCGCCTCCGGATGGTCGCGGTGTCGGGCCTCCTGATGATGCTCCTCGACGTGGTCATCGACCCGCTGGCGGTCCGGGGCGAGCGGTGGTTCCTGGGGCACATCTTCTACTACCCGGACGGCGGCCTCTATTTCGGGGTCCCCCTCTCCAACTTCGTGGGCTGGCTGGTGGTGGGCTGGATCACCGTCGGCTGGTTCGTCCGGGTCGGCGCGGCGCCCGGGCGGGAGACCCCCGACCCGGGGGCGCCGGGGCTCGGGATCGTGCTGTACTACCTGGTCCTCGCGGTCAACCTGACCGTGACGCTCTGGATCGGCGAAGCGCTGATCGCGGCGGCGGGAATAGTGGTCCACGCCGTGCTCTTTCTGCTACTGTATAGCGTCAACAGAGTGACGGTCGGCCGGTGGTCTGCCGAATCCCTGTCCGCCCCCGTCGCGAGCGGCGGGGGAACAAGGCCCTGAGGGGCCGAAAGGGTCGTCGAACATGAGCGTTCCGCTGTCTCAGATGTGGACGGTCGCGACGTACGTGCTCCGCCAGAAGCTGGCGCGGCGCAAGCGCTACCCGTTCGTTCTGATGCTCGAGCCGCTCTTCCGCTGCAACCTCGCCTGCGCCGGCTGCGGCAAGATCCAGTACCCGGCCCAGATCCTCAAGAAGAACCTGAGCGTGGAGAAGTGCCTCGCCGCGGTGGAGGAGTGCGGCGCCCCGATCGTGAGCATCCCGGGCGGCGAGCCGCTCATGTATCCGGACATCGACCGCCTGGTGGCGGAGCTGGTGAAGCGGAAAAAGTACGTGTATCTGTGCACCAACGCCATCCTGCTCAAGGAGAAGCTCGATCTCTTCACCCCGTCGAAGTACCTCTCGTTCAGCGTCCACATGGACGGCCTGCGCGAGGAGCACGACGAGGCGGTGTGCCGCGACGGCGTCTACGACCAGGCGGTGCCCGCGATCCGCGAGGCGGTGGCGCGCGGCTTCCGGGTCACCACCAACAGCACGCTCTTCGACGGGGCCTCGCCGCTGCGGATGCGCGAGTTCTTCGACGAGATGATGACCCTGGGCGTGGAGGGCATGATGGTCTCCCCGGGGTACAGCTACTCCAAGGCCCCGGACCAGGAGCACTTCCTGCTGCAGTCGCGCACCCACGAGCTGTTCTCCAAGATGCTGGCGAGCCCGAAGAAGCGCTGGCGCTTCAACCAGTCGCCGCTCTTCCTGCGCTTCCTCATGGGCAAGCACGACTTCGAGTGCACCCCGTGGGGCAACCCGACCTACAACATGTTCGGCTGGCAGCGCCCCTGCTACCTCCTGCAGGAGGGCTACGCGCGCACCTTCCAGGAGCTGATGGACACGACCCCCTGGGAGAACTACGGCAAGAAGAGCGGCAACGAGAAGTGCCGGGACTGCATGGTGCACTGCGGGTACGAGGCCACCGCGGTCGACTACACGTTCAGCTCGCTCAAGGGCTTCGTGGAGACGGTCGGGGTCACCCTGACCGGCAAGCTGTAGGGCGATGAGCCTCGAGGGCTGGGTGCCGGACGTCGGCGACTACCTCACGCTCCAGGAGGTGGTCGAGTTCGCCTTCGACTACCGGGGCAACACCACGATCGTGAAGACGGACGGTACCGAGATCGTCGGGTACATCTTCAACCGCAACACCTACGGGCCGGAGCCCTTCATCGAGTACTTCGACGAGAGCGGCGAGGGCCCCTTCACGCTCCGCTACTCCGAGCTCGCCAACGTCAAGTTCACCGGCAAGGACACCGCGGCCGGGAACAGCTGGAAGGCCTGGCTCGAGCGCAAGGAGCGGGAGAAGGCGGAGCGGGTCCCGGCCCGGAGTGTCCCGGATCCTGATCCTCACCGCGGTTGAGCTCGAGGCTCGGGCCCTCGCCCGCCATCTCGAGCTGCCCGCGCTACCGTCACTGCCCTTCCCCGCCTTCGGTCGCGGCACCCTGCGGCTCGCCCCGGTCGGCCTGCGGGCCGCCCTGCTCGCGGAGCGCTGGCCGGCCCTTCGCCTGGGGCTCGATCAGCCGCTCGTGATCTCGGCGGGGGTCTGCGGGGCCCTGGCCCCCGAGCTCCGGAGCGGCGACCTCGTGCTGCCCGAGAGCGTGATCGGCCCCGCGGCCGAGCGGCTCAACGTGACCCCGACCGCCTACGCCCGCGCGGCCGGCCTCGCGCCCGCGGCGCGGCCCGGCACGCTCGTGACCTCCCGGGACGTGGTCGCGACCGCTCCCGCCAAGCTCGCGCTGCACGTCCGCACCGGCGCGGTCGCGGTGGACTTGGAGTCCTCCGTGATCCTCACGTTCGCGGCGGGCGCCGGCTGTCCCACGCTGGTGGTGCGCGGCGTCTCGGACGCGGCGGGGGAGAGCGTGCCGGCGGAGCTGATCGGCCTCGTCACCGAGGCGGGCAAGCTGCGCACCGCCCGCGCGCTGGCCCTCTCGGTCACCCGGCCGCACGTGCTGCCGCGGGCGCTGGCGCTGCGTCACGCCACCCAGCGGGCGCTCGCCGCGGTCGCGCGCCTGCTCGCCGCCTTCACCGCGTAGCCCCATCGTGGACGCGCTCGTCACCGGCGGCACCGGCTTCGTGGGGGCCAACCTCGTGCGCGAGCTGATCGGCGACGGCCACACCGTGCGGGTGCTCGCCCGGCCGGGCGGCGATCGGCGCGCGCTCGACGGCTGCCGGGTGGAGATCGTCGACGGCGACCTGCTCGACGCGGCCTCGCTGCGGCGGGCGGTGACCGGGGTCCGTCACGTCTATCACGCGGCCGCCGACTACCGGCTCTGGGCACCGGACCCGCGCGTGCTCTATCGCGCCAACGTGGACGGCACCCGCCACCTGCTCGAGGCCGCGGCGGAGGCGGGGGCCGAGCGCATCGTGTACACCTCGACGGTGGGCGCGGTCGGCATCCCCAAGGACGGCACGCCGGGCGACGAGGCCACCCCGGTCTCGCTCGCGGACATGGTCGGCGCCTACAAGGCCTCCAAGTTCCTGGCCGAGCGCGTGGCCGACGAGTGGGCCGCGCGAGGGGCGCCGGTGGTCATCGTCAACCCGTCCGCGCCCATCGGGCCGTGGGACGTCAAGCCCACGCCGACGGGGCAGATGATCGTCGACTTCCTCGACGGCAAGATGATCGGCTCGGTCGACACCGGCCTCAACGTGGTCCACGTGCGCGACGTGGCGCGCGGGCACATCCTGGCCGCCCAGAAGGGCCGCGTCGGCGAGCGGTACATCCTGGGACACCGCAACCTCGCGCTCCTCGACATCTTCCGCATGCTCTCGGGGCTGACCGGGGTGCCCGCCCCACGCTTCCGCGTGCCCTACGCGGTGGCCTGGATGGCGGCCGCGGCGATGGAAGGCGCGGCCCTCGTCACGCGCCGGGCGCCCCGCGTGCCGCTCACCGCGGTGCGCATGGCCCGCAAGACCATGTTCTTCAGCGCGGACAAGGCGATCCGCGAGCTCGGCCTCCCCCAGACCCCCGCCGAGACCGCGCTGGCAGACGCAGTGACGTGGTTCACCGACCACGGTTACGTGAACGCCAAGCGTAGGAAACGAACCGCAACATGAGCCGGATGAGCCGCGCGACACGGTTGAGTGCCGGCCGAGGTGTGGGCTACCGAGCGGACCGCGAGCGCGCCAACCGGAATTGGGGGAGTGCGGGGGCCATTTCGGGGCCCCCGCAGCTGAAGGGCCTAAAGAAGTAAACCGATGAGACCACGGAACCGTACAGCATGAACGCGGGCCAGTTCGTCTCCCGTCTCACCCGCAAGAGCCGCTCGAACTTCTTCTACGCGTTCCTCTGCCTGCCGCGCGCCCAGCGCGAGGCCATCTACGCCTGCTACGCCTTCTGCCGCATCGTGGACGACGCGGTGGACCTGGGCCAGGACCGGCCCGCCCAGCGCGCGGAGCTCGCCCGCTGGCGCGAGGAGATCGCGCGGGTGTACGAGGGGCGCGCGGAGCATCCGGCCGGTCAGCGGCTGCAGGTGGCCCTGCGCCGGTTCCCCATCCCGCGCACCGCGCTCGAGGAGATCATCGCCGGGGTGGAGATGGACCTGGACCACCCGACCTACGAGACGTGGGACGCGCTCTATCCCTACTGCTACCGCGTGGCCTCCGCGGTCGGCCTGTGCTGCATCGAGATCTTCGGCTACTCGGATCCGCGGGCCCGCGAGTACGCGGTCAACCTGGGCGTCGCACTGCAGCTGACCAACATCCTGCGCGACGTCCAGGTCGACGCACGTGCCGGGCGGACCTACCTGCCGCAGGCCGACCTCCGGCGCTTCGGGGTCACCGCGGACGACCTGGCCCAGGGCCGCTACACGCCGCAGTTCGTCCAGCTCATGACCTTCGAGACGGGGCGCGCCCACGACTACTACCGGCGCGCGTGGGCCGCGCTGCCCCCGGCCGACGCGCGGCGGCTCTTCGCGGCCGAGATCATGGGCCGCACCTACTTCGCCCTGCTCCGCGCGATCGAGGGTCGCCGCTTCGATGTCTTCCGCGGCCGCGTGACCCTGCCGGCCGCGCGCCGGGTCGCCATCGCGCTCCGCTGCTGGCTCGCGTCCCGCTGGCCCCGGCAGTCGCCGCCGACGCCATGACCGCGGCCTGGGGGAGTGCGGGGGCCATGTCCGGGCCCCCGCAGCTGAAGAGCCTGAAGAAGTAAACGGATGACAACATCCCGATGAAAGC
>DATFAJ010000274.1:0-9055 GCA_035254745.1 Candidatus Methylomirabilota bacterium
CGCTACCCCGACGCCGAGGTGCGGAGCCGCCGCGCGCTCGCGATCCGCGAGAAGGTGCTCGGGCCCGAGCACCTCGACGTGGCCACGAGCCTCGCCGGGCTCGCCGCCCTCTACTCGCCGCAGAGCCGCTACGTCGAGACGGAGCAGCTCGCCCAGCGCGCCCTCACCATCCGTGAGAGCCGGCTCGGCCCCGACCATCCCGACGTGGTCCCGCCGCTGGTCACGCTCGCGCTCGTCTACGCCGAGCAGGGCCGCTGGGCCCGGGCCGAGCCGCTCGCCCGCCGCGCGCTCGCGGTCGCCGAGAAGGCGCTCGGCCCCGAGCATCCCGAGGTGGCGACCGCGATCGAGCCCCTCGCCACCCTCGCGCGCGAGCGCGGTCGCTACGCGGAGGCCGACGCGCTCGGCCGGCGCGCGCTCGCGGTCCGCGAGAAGGCGCTCGGCCCCGAGCATCCCGACGTCGCCGCCGTGGTGGACGATCAGGCGGAGCTGGCCGTCCTCCGGGGGAACGCGACCCAGGCGGAGTCCCTGGCCCGCCGCGCGCTCGCGATCCAGGAGAAGACGCTCGGGCCGGAACACCCGGACGTGGCCCGGAGCCTGCGGGTCCTCGGCCAGGCCCAGGCGATGCAGAATCGCTACCCGGAGGCGGAGCCGTCGTTCCGGCGCGCGCTCGCCATCGACGAGAAGCGCCTCGGCCCCGAGTCTCCCCGCGTGGCGCTCGACCTGGCCGGGCTCGGCACCCTCTATCGCCGGCAGGGCCGCTTCGCGCAGGCCGAGCCCCTGCTCCACCGCGCCCAGGCGGTCGGCGAGAAGGTCTTCGGGCCCGAGCATCCCCAGGTCGCGGCCAGCCTCGTCGATCTGGCGTCGCTCTACCGCGACCAGAGCCACTTCTCCCAGGCCGAGCCCCTCTACCAGTGGGCCCTCACCCTGCAGCGCAAGTCGCTCGGGCCGGAGCATCCCGACGTCGCGGTGAGCCTCGAGGAGTACGCCACGCTCCTCAAGCAGACCAACCGCGAAGGCGAGGCCGGCCCGCTCGAGGCGCAGGCCCGCGCCATCCGCGCCAGGACGCCCTGACCCGCCGGCGGCGGCTCTAGCGGACGCGGGCGGGGGCGCTCTCCGCCAGCTCGCGGGCCCTCACGTAGGCGGCCTTGGCCGCGGTGTCCCACTCGGTCTCGAGGCGCGACTTCACCTCGGGCTTGTCGCGGAAGGCGGCGTTGACCTCGCGGTCCGAGGCACGCCCGGCGTCGAGCGGCACGGCGCTCGCGAGCCGGCGGGCCTCCGCGAGCTGGGCGACCGCCGCGTCGACGCCGCGGCCGCCGCGACGCGCGGTCGCCACCTGGGCGTCGGCGGCGTGGATCGCGCCCCACGCCGCCCGCAGCTCCGCGTGCCGGAAGGTGATCACGTGGTCGAAGAGCGAGTTGACCACGTTGCGTCGACTCGAGGAGAGCCGGTCGTCGAAGTCCACCCCGCCGAGCTTCATCGCGAACGGATTGGGATAGCCCTTGGGGGCGCGGGCGTACAGGGCCGGCACCACCGGCAGGCGACCGATCTCGGGAGCGAAGAGCCTCAGCTGGCCCTCGTCGCCCAGCAGGTATTCCACGAACGCGCGGGCGTTGGCCGGGTTGGGACCGTTCCGGACCACCGCCACCGAGGCCGGGACCACCGAGGTGAGCGACGGGTACGCGAAGTCGATCGGCTGGCCCGACGCGATCGCCGAGAGCCCGAAGAAGTCGATCACCACCCCGACGCCGTACTGCCCCGACACCACCGCCTCCGGCACCCCGAAGCTCCGCTCGGTGATCGCCCCCATGTTGCCGCCCATCTGCAGGAGCAGACCCCAGCCCTTCTCCCACCCGTAGGCCTGCAGGATCACCTCGATGGTGAGGTGCGTGGTGCCGCTGCGCGACGGGGCCGAGATGACCAGGTGACCGAAGTAGCGCGGGTCCGCGAGATCCGTCCACTCGCGGGGCGCGGGCAGCTTGTGCAGCGGGAGGTAGCGCGTGTTCCACATGAGCCCGTAGCCCGAGACCGCGAAGCCCCAGTAGGTGCCGTCGGGATCGTGCAGCGGGAAGCTCCCGACCCGGGCCGGGATGCGGGCGAGCGTCTCCCGCGGCAGGCTCACCCGGTCGAGCAGGCCGTCGGCCTTGAGAGTCTGGAAGGCGTCGACCGCGGAGACCCAGAACACGTCGACCTCCGGGCGCGCCCGTGTCTCGCGCAGGTAGGTCACGGCCTGGTTGGTCTGCTGCTGCTTCACCACGACCTTCACCCCGGGCGTCTTCTGCTCGAAGGCCTGCTTGTAGGCCTCGAAGAGCTCCTTGGGAAAGGAGGTGAGCACCACGACCTCGCGGGTCGCGGGCTGCGCCGCGGCGGACGCCACGCTCGCGGTGAGGACGAGGACAACGGCGAGGAGACGCATCATGAGGGGGAGCCTCCCGGGCGTCGCAGCACGAACACGGTCATGTCGTCCTGGATGCGGGCGCCGCCGCGGAGGAGCACGTCCTCGCAGAGGCCGCGGGCCAGGGCCGCGGGCGGACGCGCGCGCTCGCGGCCGAGGAAGGGCAGCACCGCCCGCACGCCGGGCCGCTGCCCGTCCTGCTCGGGAGCCTCCAGGATGCCGTCGGTCAGGAGCACCAGCGCGTCGCCCGGCCCGAGACGGAGCGCGGTCTGGCCGAACCGCGAGTCGTCGAAGACCCCGAGCGGAGCGCCCGCCGCGTCGCGGAGTGCGGCCACCCGGGCGTCGCCGTCCGTGGGGACCACCACCGGATCCGGATGTCCCGCGCTCGACAGGAGCACGCGCCCGGGATCGCTCCCGTCCGGCACCGCGAGGATCAGGGTGACGAACATGGACGGCGGCATGTCGCGGCAGAGCGAGCGGTTGAGCGCGGCCAGCACCGGGCCGGGCTCCTCGAGGCTCCGGGCGAGCTCGCGCAGGAGCGTCCGGGCCATCACCATCAGGAGCGCGGCCGGGATCCCCTTGCCGGAGACGTCGCCGACCGCGATCCCGAGGCGCTCGCCCATGGGCACGATGTCGAAGAAGTCGCCCCCGACCACGGTGGACGAGCGCAGCGCCGCGCCCGCCTCGAGCCCGGCCACCGTCGCGGGCACCGGGGGGAGCAGGCGCTCCTGGATGTCGCGCGCGGCCTCGAGGTCGCGGCCGAACTGCGCCATCCGCTCGGCGGTGAACCAGTCGCCGAGCACGCTGAACAGCGGGCTGATCACGCGGGGGTGGGCCGAGCGCTTGAGTAGCGCCGACACCCGCGCCACGACCTCGGCCGGCTCGAAAGGCTTGGCCACATAGTCGTCGGCCCCCCGCTCGAAGCCGGCCATCTTGTCGGCGAGCCCCGAGCGCGCGGTCAGCATGATCACCGGCACCTGCGCGGTGGGCGGGTGCTGCCGAATGCGCTTGAGCGTCTCGAGCCCGTCGGAGCGCGGCATCATCACGTCGAGCAGGATCAGATCGGGCGCCTGGCGCCGGATCGCCTCGACCGCCTCGAGCCCGTCGGCCGCGCTCGCGACCTCGTAGCCGGCGCGCCGCAGGGTCACGGTCAGGATCGTGCTGATGTCCGCCTCGTCGTCGACGACGAGGATGCGCGCCGCGGTCACGCGCCGGCCCCGTTCACCGGTCGCAGGCGCGAGCGGATCGCGGTGAGCAGGTCGGCGGAGCTGAAGGGCTTGGTCAGGCAGACGGTGGCCCCGAGCGCGCGCGGATCGCCGGGCTCGACCTCGATCGCGCTCAGCACCACCACCGGGGTGTCGCGGGTCTCGGGCTGCTCCCGCAGCAGGCGGATCGCCTCGAAGCCGTCCAGGTCGGGCAGCATGAGGTCCATCGTGATCACGTCGGGATGCCGCTGGCGGGCGAGCTCCACGCCCTCCAGGACCCGGCCCGCCTCGATGACCCGGAAGCCCGAGGCCTGCAGGACGTCGCGCATGAGCGAGCGCACGTCGGGCTCGTCGTCCACCACCAGCACCAGCGGGACCTGGTCCGCCCGCTCCGCGGGAACCTCGTCGCCCGGGGCGGCCGCCGCGGCGCCGGGCACCGGCAGCCGCACCGTGAAGGTGGCGCCGGCCCCGGGTCGGCTGTCCACCGCGATGCGCCCGCCGTGCTCCTCCACGATCCCGCGGCAGATGGCGAGGCCGAGGCCGGTGCCGCCGACCGCCCGCACGTTGCTGCCGTCGAGCTGCTGGAACTTGCGAAAGAGCCGCCCCACGTCCTCGGGCGCGATCCCCCGCCCGTGGTCGCTCACCCAGATCTCCACCCCCGCGCCGGCGCGGCGGGCTCCCACCGTGACCCGCTCCTGCTCGGGCGAGAACTTGATGGCGTTCGAGAGCAGGTTGGTCACCACCTGCACCATCCGGTCGAAGTCGACGTGGACCGACGGCAGGTCGGCCTCGATCTGGGCCTCGATCGAGATCCGGCGAGACTCCGCGAACCCGCGGATGCCGTCCACCGCGAGCTCGACGAAGTCGGCGGGACGGTGCATCTCGAGATCCAGGTGGATGTGGCCCGCCTCCATCTTCGAGATGTCGAGGATGTTGTTGATGAGGCGGATGAGCCGGTCGGTGTTCTTGAGCGAGATGTCGACGAGATGCCGCTGGGTCTCGTCGAGCACCAGATGCTCGTCGGACAGCAGGAGGTGGAGCGAGCCCTTGATCGAGGCGAGCGGCGTCCGCAGCTCGTGGGAGACGGTGGAGACGAACTCGGTCTTCATGCGGTCGATCTCGCGCTCGCGAGTGACGTCGCGCAGGGTGACCGTGACCCCGACCACGCCGCCCAGGAGATCGTGGGTGGGCGTGATCATCCAGCGGAGCGTCCGCCGCTCGGGTCCCGCGAGCTCGAGGTCGCCGTCGGCGGCCTCCGCCGCGCGCCCGAGCGCGGCGGCCAGCGCCGGCCCGCCCGCCGCCTCCCAGTCGACCGCGGGCGCGAGCGTCTCCACCAGGTGCGCGAACGGCCGCCCGATCACCGCGCGTGGCTCGACCCCGAGCAGGGCGCCGCCCCGCTGGTTGAGCGCCACCACCGACCGGTCGAGGTCGAGCACCAGGAAGCCGTCCGAGGTCGAGGCGAAGACCTGCTCGAGCTGGGTCTTCTGGTTCTCCGCGTTCTCGAAGAGGGTCGCGTTGTCGAGCGCCATCGCGAGCTGGTCCGCGTACGCGGCGAGGAGGCGCCTCTCGGCCTCGGTGAGCGCGCGCGGCCCCGCGAACTGGAGGAGGAGGCCGCCGAGCACCCGGCTCCGCCCGCGCACCGGAAAGCCGGCGAGCCCCCCACCCGCCTCGACGAGCCCGGTCCGGAGCAGGTCCGCGCGGGCCGCGGCGTCGGGGATGAGCAGCGGGGCCTCGCGGCGCCGCAGGGGCTCGGCCAGCGCGCGCACCGCGTCGCGGGGCCAGTCGCCCCACGCGATGGCCTCGCCGCGCCCGGCGCCGGGCTCCTCGAACAGCACGATGCCGACGCGGCTCGCCCCGAAGGTCTGCCCCAGCGTCCCCGCCGCCTCGGGCAGCAGGCGCTTGACGTCGAGCGTCCGATGGAGCGTGCGGGCCGCCGCGTTGAGCAGCGCGGCGCCGGCCAGGTTCTTCTGGGTGGCCGAGTACAGGCGCGCGTTCTCGATGGCCACCGCCCCCTGGGCGGCCAGGCTCGAGAGCAGGTTCACCTCGCGCTCGGTGAAGACGTGCGGGGTGAAGTAGGAGCCGCCCAGCACCCCGAAGACCTCGTCGCGGATCATGATCGGCACCGCGAGATACGCGCGCGGCGCGTCCGCACGCTGCATCGCCGTCGCGTTGTCCGCCGCGTAGGCGAGCGACGAATCGGCGAGCCGGTCGTTCGTCCAGGCCGGACGCCGCTCCGCGTAGGCGCGCCCGGTGATCCCCTCCCCCGCCCGCATCAGCAGCGGGCGCGAGAAGCTCTCCGGATGGTTGCGGCCGCGGACGAAGACGAGGCCGCCCCGCGTGGCGTCCCAGCGGTAGAAGCCCGCCGCGGCGCAGCCGAGCGCCTCGATGGTGCCGTCGGCCACCAGGTCGAGCACCGCGTCCAGCTCGAGGGTGGACGAGAGCTTCCGGGTCACCTCGAGCAGGAGCGTGGCGTCGCGCTCCCGCTGCCGGGTCTCGCCGTACAGCCGCGCGTTGTTGACCGAGGTCGCGAGCTGCTGGCAGAAGAGCTCGAGGTGGGCGACCCCGCGCCGGGTGACGGGCCGGCGGCTGGGCTTGTTGTCGGCGCTCACCACCCCGATCGGGCGGCCCTGCACGAGCAGGGGGACCACGGCGAAGCGCCGGGCGCGCAGGATCGGGTGGCGCCGCCACCGCGTCGGCAGCGACGCCACCCGGGCCAGCTGCTCGTCGTCCGTCACCATCAGGGTGATGCCGGACTCCCACACCGCCTGGAAGCCGCCCACCTCCCGCAGGGGAACGAGGCGGGGCACGTCCGGCCCGACGTCGCTCCCCGCGACCAGCCGGAGCGTGGCGCCGTCGGCCTCGGCGAGCCAGACGTTGAGGCGCTCGAAGTTGAGCGCACGGCCCGCCGCCTCCGCGAAGATCTCGACACGCTCCTGCAGGTCCATCGAGCGGTCCATCGCCTGGGTCAGGGCGTAGAGATCCTCGGTGAGCCGCCGCCGATCCTGGATGTCCTGGAAGAGGCGGGCCTTGGCGATCGCAGAGGCGGACTGGGTGACGAAGATGTCCAGCATCTCGTGGTCGTCCACCGCCATCTGGAGCGGCGCGCGCCCGCCCATCACGAGCACGCCGAGCAGCAGATCCTGGAAGATGATCGGCACGCCGAGGAAGCTGCGGAAGCCGTGGGCGTCCCACCACTCCCGGTTGGTGACGCGCGCGTCCGACGTCACGTCGTCGATCTGCAGGGTGCGGCGATGGGTGGCGACCCAGCCCACGTCGCCCTCGCCCAGATCGAACGAGCGCCGGGGAAAGTCGGGCACCCCGTGCGGGCCCGCGAAGGCACGCGCGTCGAGGCGCTTGAGGGCCGCGTCGACGACCCACACCGAGACCACCGGCACCTGCATCAGCTCGACCGCGGCGGCCGCGATCCCGGCCAGCACCTCGTCCGGCTCGAGCGACGAGGACACGAGCTGGTTGAGCCGGGTCAGGGTCCGCAGACGGCCGGCCCGCGTGTTGAGCGCGTCGTGCAGCCGGGCGTTGCGCAGGAGGACGCCGGCCTGCTCGCCGATCGCCTCCAGCGGGGCGAGGTCCGCCTCCTCGAAACGCCGCCGCGTCCGCCACCACACCAGGTAGAACGCGCCCGCGACCTGGCCGTCGAGGAAGAGCGGGATGATCAGGCCCGACTGGTGCGGGAAGCGACGGAAGAGGTCGATGGCGAACCGCGGGTCGGACGGCAGGTCGTCGCTCCAGATGACCTGGCCGCTCCGGAACACCGCGTCGAACCCGTGCTGGTCGGCCGCGGTCAGCTTGGCCCGGGCCAGCGCCTCGAGCGCGTGCTTGGGCACGTGGTACGCGGCCACCGGGCTCAGCTCGGCGCCGTCGGCCTGCCGGACGTAGGCCGCGACCGTCTCCGCGCCGGTCAGCCGGGCCAGCTCCCGGCAGATGAGCCGCAGGGCTTCGCGAAAATCGGTGGTCGAGCTGGCCACGCGCGCGACCGACAGCAGGGCGGCGGTCTCGCGCAGTCGCGATTCGAGCCCGTCGTCGCGCTCGACGGGACCGGAGCCAGCCTCATCTCCCGGGCGGCCCGGGCGCGGGCCGCGGGCGCTGTGGCTCTCCATGGGGTGAATTCCAGTATATGCCGGAGGCCCGCGAACACCCCCAACCAGAGGGCCCGGGGCGGGAGCGAGCCCGGCGCGTCAGCGCCCGACCGGCTTGATGCCGGTCGCCCCGTAATAGTTGAAGGTGAACACGAAATGCCCCGCCGCTTCGGCGCGCTCGATGGCGGCCAGCCATCGGGCCGCCCGGCCGGCGCCGACCAGGCCGAATCGCATGGCCATCTCGGCCCTTCGCTTCAGCAGGTTGTGGGTGAACGGGTCGAGGCTCCGCACCTGGTAGACGTCGGCCAGGAGCCGGACCTGCTCGAGGCCGAGCTCCACGAGGCGCCGGACGAGGGTCCGACCCGAGTAGGGCTCGGGGTACATCCGGGCGGCCACGCCCTCGAAGATGAGGCGGGTGAGCGCGCGATCGGGGTGATCCAGCACCTGGGTCCCGAAATCCTGGTCCTGGAGCCCCACCACCCCGCCCGGCCGGGTCACCCGCACCAGCTCGCGGAGCACCGCCCGTGGCCGGGCCACGTGGAGCAGCACCGTCACCGCGAGGGCGCAGTCGAAGCGCCCGGCCCGGAACGGCAGCGCCGCCGCGTCGCCCCACCGGAAATCGAGGCGCCGGCCGAGCCCTTCCTCGCGCGCCCGCTGCCGGGCCGCGGCCACGAGCACGCGGCTCCGGTCCACGCCGGTGACGTGCCCGCGCGGCCCCACGAGCGCGGCGAGGTCGCGGGCGACCACCCCGCTGCCCGAGCCCACCTCGACGACGCTCCACCCCGGGGCGATGCGACAGAAGCGCAGGAAGCGACGGCGCAGGCGCGCCTGGGTCGGGGTGCGCCCGCGCGACTCCATCATCCGCACGTAGCGCGCCGGATCGGGCTGGCGGTCGACGGCCCGCCATGGATCGGGATGCGGAGCCATCGACCGCGCGTCAGGCGAAGTGTTCGGGGAACAGCTCGCCGAGCAGGCGGAGCAGGCCGCCCTCCGCCGCGGACGGCGCCACCCGGTCCGCGGCCCGCCGCACCGCATCGGGCGCGTGCGGCATCGCGACGCCGAGCCCGGCCTCGCGGAGCATCTCGATGTCGTTCTCCTGGTCGCCGACCGCGACGACCCGGTCCACCGTCACGCCCACGTGCGCGGCGAGGGGGCCGAGGGCCGCACCCTTCGAGGCCGCGACCGGGATGATCTCGAGGTAGTCCTGCCGGGTGCGCACCAGGCGGCCGTGCTCGGCCACGATCGGGGTGAGCTCGCCCCGCACGATGTCGAGGTCCCGCGGGTGGCCGATGAGCAGGCTCTTGATGAACGAGCCCAGGCCGAGGAACTCCTCCAGGTCCGGGACCACGTCGACGGTGAGCCCC
>DATFAJ010000275.1:0-2766 GCA_035254745.1 Candidatus Methylomirabilota bacterium
CCGGGCCTCCGGTGGTGATGACGATGTTGCCGTGTGCGTCCCGGCGAGCCGCGCACCCCGGCGGGACGAGGGTGGTGGCGTCGTACTCGTCGAGGAGCAGCGGCCCCGACCGCGCCGTGGCGTCGAGCGCCGCGCGCGTGATGACCGGCGTGGCGATCATCCCGTGGGCGGGGCCGAAGTAGGCGCCGCGGTCACCCCCACGCGGGGTGCGGTCCTCCTGGAGCCGGATCGCCGCGCGGTCCGCGGGCCGCCGCACGCGCGCGGTGAGCCGCAGGTTCACGATCTGGATGGGATCGCCCTCCGCCTGGTGGCCGTAGGTGCGCTCGTGCTCGCGGCCGAAGTCGGCGGCCAGCGTCCGGAACGCCTCGTCGCTGAACGACGGCGGCAGCGGCACCGTCAGCTCGAAGGATTGCCCCTGGTACTTGAGGTCCACCGACCGCTCGATCTCCACGCGAGCCCGGCTGCCTTCGGCGCGCAGCAGGGCCTCGGCCTCGCGCTCCATCTCGGCCACCACGGCGCCGATCTCCGAGGGCTTCGTGCCGAAGAGCGGCCGGAGGACCGTCCGGACGAGGTGATGCTCCACCTCGGCCTCGAGGAGGCCCAAGGCGCTGAAGACGCCGGGCGCGGGCGGGATCAGGACCGTGCCGATCTCGAGCGAGCGCGCCATCTCGGCGGCGAAGAGCGGGCCGTTGCCGCCGAAGGCCACCAGCGTGAACTCGCGCGGGTCGCGGCCACGCTCGATGGTGACGGCGCGGACCGCGCGCGCCATGCCCGCGCACCCGAGCAGGTAGACGCCGTGAGCCGCATCGGCCACGTCGATGCCGAGGGGCGCGGCGATCTGCTCGGCGACCGCGCGGCGGGCCTTCCCCGCGTCCAGCCGGAGGCCGCTCGGCAGGCGCTCGGGGTGCAGGTAGCCGAGCGTCACGTTGGCATCGGTGAGCGTGACCTCGGTGCCGCCTTGGTCGTAGCAGACGGGTCCGGGCACCGCACCGGCGCTTCGCGGGCCCACGTGGAGCGCCCGCGCGCCGTCCACGTGCACGATGCTGCCGCCGCCCGCGCCGACCTCGGCGATGTCGATGGCGGGCACGCGCAGCAGGAAGCCGCCGCCCTTGTTGAGGCGGCTGCCCTGCGACATCGTGCCGCCGATCTCGAACTCGCCGGTGCGCTTGATCTCGTACCCCTCGATGATGGAGGCCTTCGCGGTCGTCCCGCCCATGTCGATGCTGAGCGTGTTGGGCGCGCCGATGGTCCGGGCCAGCGCAGCGGTGGCGATGACCCCGGCGGCGGGCCCCGACTCGATCACGTGCACCGGCCGGTGGCGCCCGCCCTCGGCGGTCATGACGCCCCCGTTGGACTGCATGATGAGGAGCGGCGCGCGGGCCTCCAGCGCGGCCAGCTCGGCTTCGAGCGCGGCGAGGTAGCGGCCCATCACCGGCATCACGTAGGCGTTGGTCACTGCGGTGCTCGTGCGCTCGAACTCGCGCATCTCGGGCAGGATCTCGGAGGAGAGCGTCAGCGCCACGTGGGGGGCGCGCGCGCGAATCATCGCGCCGACCTGGGTCTCGTGGGCGGGATTGGCGTAGGCGTGCAGGAAGCAGACCGCGATCGACTCCACGCCCTCGGCGAGCAGCCGATCGATGGCGGCGGCCGCGCCGTCCCGGTCCAGCGGCGTGACCACCTCGCCGCGGTGGTTCATGCGCTCGCGGATCTCGCGCCGCCACCGGCGGGGCACCAGCGGCGCCGGGCGCTCGAAGTCGAGGTCGTAGAGCCGTGAGAGACGCAGGCGCCCGATCTCGAGCAGGTCGCGGAAACCCTCGGTGGTCAGGAGGCCCGCGCGTGCGCCGCGGCGCTCGAGGATCGCGTTGGTGGCCACGGTGGTGCCGTGGATGATCTCGCCGATGTCGCGCGCCGCGATCCCCGCCTGGGTGGTCAGCTCCCGGATGCCCGTGATGATGGCCTCGGCATAGTTGGCGGTGGTCGACAGCACCTTGCAGGTGCGCGCGACGCCGTCGGGCGACACCAGGACCAGGTCGGTGAAGGTGCCCCCCACGTCCACTCCGAGCCGGTAGCTCATGCCGATCTCCCGAAGCCCGCCAGGCCGCGCGGGAAGAAGATGACGAAGACCATGATCACGAAGCCCACCGCGACCAGGTTGTACACGACGCCGACGAAGCGCAAGCCCTCGTAGAGGCCGTAGAGGAGCAGCGCGCCGAGCACGGGCCCCCACAGCGTGCCGAGGCCGCCGAAGACCACCATGCCGATGACCAGCGAGGTCGTCGCCGCCGAGGCGACCACCGGGCTCACGAGCTGCACGTAATAGGCGTAGAGGCCGCCCGCCAACCCCGCGAAGCCCGAGCTGAGCGCGAACGCGAGCAGCTTGTACCGCGTCGTGTCGATGCCGAGGGTCTGCGCGAGCACCTCGTCCTCGCGGATGGCCCGGAACGCCTGGCCCGCGCTCGTGCGCTCGCAGACCTGGTACATGACCGCGACGGCGCCGGCCACGACCGCGACGACGACCAGGTACATCGCCTGGCGGTGGGCGAGCGCGCCGTCGGGCAACCCCGGGAAGCTCCGGAAGTCGTGGATGCCGAACGGGCCCCCGGTGAGCGCGAGCCAGTTCGTGGCCACGAGCCGGATGATCTCGGCGAGCCCGAGCGTCACGAGCGCGAGATAGTGCCCGCGCAGCCGGAGGGCGGGGAAGCCGGTCAGGAGGCCGACGGCGGCCGCGATCGTCGCGCCCACGAGCAGGCCGAGCCACGGGGAGAC
>DATFAJ010000276.1:0-4356 GCA_035254745.1 Candidatus Methylomirabilota bacterium
CGAGGGGCTGATCAGGCCGCTCGGCCTCGACGGCCTGCGGGTGATCCGGATCGACGACACCGGCGCGCCTGGCGATCCCTACGAGGACTTCCTCGCCGGCGGGTCTCCGGCGCCGGTGGAGAGCTGGCTCGAGGACGAGGAGGAGACGATCGCGATCAACTACACCTCGGGCACCACCGGTCGGCCCAAGGGCGTCATGTACTCGCACCGCGGGGTATGGGTGAACGCGGTGGGCGAGATCGTCGAGACCGGGATGACCTTCGACACCAAGTACCTCTGGACCCTGCCCATGTTCCACTGCAACGGCTGGTGCTTCACCTGGGCGGTCACCGCGGTGGCGGGGACGCACGTCTGCCTCCGCAAGGTCGAGCCCGGCCGCATCTGGGACCTGATCGACGCGGAGGGCATCACCCACTACAACGGCGCGCCCACCGTGCAGATCGGGGTGGTCAACGACCCGAAGGCCCACAAGCTGGCGCGGCCGGTGACGGTGACGGTGGCGGGCGCCCCGCCCTCGCCGACCTTGCTCGGCAAGCTCAAGGAGCTCGGCTTCCGGCCGGTGCACGTCTACGGCCTCACCGAGACCTACGGGCCCCACACCGTCTGCGGCTGGAACGCGGAGTGGGACGCGCTGCCCGCCGAGCAGCAGGCGAGCCTGGCCGCGCGGCAGGGCCAGGGCTACGCCCTCTTCGACCTGGTCCGGGTGGTCGACGGGGAGATGAACGACGTGCCCCGCGACGGCGAGACGCTGGGCGAGGTGGTGATGGTCGGCAACAACGTGGCCAAGGGCTACTACGAGCAGCCGGACGCGACCACGGAGGCGTTCCGGGGCGGCTGGTTCCACTCGGGCGACATCGGGGTCTGGCATCCCGACGGCTACATCGAGCTGCGTGATCGCAAGAAGGACATCATCATCTCGGGGGGCGAGAACATCTCGACCATCGAGGTCGAGCAGTGCGTGGCCCGGCACCCCGCGGTGATGGAGTGCGCGGTGGTGGCGATCCCGGACGAGAAATGGGGCGAGCGGCCCAAGGCCTTCGTCACCCTCAAGCCGGGCCAGTCCGCGAGCGAGCAGGAGATCATCGACTTCTGCAAGCGGCACATCGCGGGCTTCAAGGCGCCCGCCGCGGTGGATTTCGGCGAGCTGCCCAAGACCTCCACCGGCAAGATCCAGAAGTTCGTGCTGCGCGACCGGGAGTGGAAGGGCAAGACGAAGCGGATCAACTAGCCGATGCGCGTCGGGGTCCTCGACCAGTCGCCGGTGCGCAGCGGGGGGACTCCCGCCGACGCGATCCACGAGACGCTCGAGCTGGCGCGGGCCGCGGACCGCTGGGGCTATCATCGCTACTGGCTGGCCGAGCACCACTCCACCCCCGGCCTGGCCGGGGCGAGCCCCGAGGTGCTGATCGCCCAGGTGGCCTCGGTCACGAGCCGCATCCGGGTCGGCTCGGGCGGCGTCATGCTGCCCCACTACAGCGCGCTCAAGGTCGCCGAGCAGTTCCGCATGCTCGAGACCCTCTTCCCCGGGCGCATCGACCTGGGCATCGGGCGCGCGCCGGGCAGTGATCAGCGGACCGCCCGCGTGCTGCGCCACGGCCCCGGCGCGCTCGGCATCGAGCACTACCCCCGGCAGATCCAGGACCTGGCCGCGTTCCTCCACGACGACCTGCCCGTCGAGCACCCCTGGCGCGGCATCCACGCGATGCCGGCCGGACCGAGCGTGCCCGAGCTGTGGCTGCTGGGCTCGAGCGACGAGAGCGCGCTGCTGGCGGCCCGGCTCGGCCACGCCTTCTGCTTCGCGCACTTCATCAACGCGGAGGGCGGGGCGGAGGTCACCCGCGCCTACCGGGACCGGTTCTGCCCGTCGCCGGACCTGGCCGCCCCGCGCAGCAGCGTGGCGGTGTTCGCGGTGTGCGCGGAGACCGAAGGCGAGGCGCAGCGGCTCGCGCGGAGCCGGGATCTCTTCATCGTGCGCCTCTATACCGGCCGGCCCGCCCCGTACCCTTCGGTGGAGGAGGCGGAGCGCTACCCGTACAACGCCCAGGAGCTGGCCATCGCCCAGCACGCGGCCCGGCGCAGCGTGGTGGGCACCCCCGAGCAGGTGCGGGAGCGGCTCCTCGGCATGGTCGCCGACTACCAGGCCGACGAGCTGATCGTGGTCACGATCACCCACGACTTCAAGGCGCGCCTACGCTCCTACGAATTGCTGGCCGAGGCGTTCGAGCTCACGCGGCCGTAGGCGGCGCAGCCGAGAGCGAGCTGCCGCCGGGCAGTAGGCGGCGCAGCCGAAGGCGAGCTGCCGCCAGAAGGAGAACAGCATGACCATGCGCCTGTCGCTGCACACCTGGACGCTCGATACCACTCCGCTGCCGGACGCGCTCGCCGTCATCAAGGAGACGGGCTGGGACGGGGTCGAGCTACGCCGCCTCGACTTCGAGCGCGCGGCCCAGGCCGGCCAGTCCGCCGACCAGGTGCTGGCCCTGGTGCGCGCCTCGGGCCTGCCGGTGGCGTGCGTGGGCGTGGAGCTCGGCTGGATCTGGGCCATCGACGAGGAGCGGGCGCGGCTGCTGCGCGTGTTCGCCGAGCAGTGCGCCCGCGCGAGGACGCTCGGCTGTCCCACCGTGATGAGCCCGGTGGATCGGGGCCGGGGCGAGATCGGCCGGGCCGCCGAGAGCTTGCGGGAGGTCGGCGACATCGCTCGCGCGCACGGGGTGCGCCTGGCGGTGGAGTTCAACTCCCAGGCCGAGCAGCTCAACGCCCTTGGTCCGATGCGCGAGGTGGTCACCCGCGCCGGACATCCGAGCGTGGGGCTTCTCCTCGATACCTATCATCTGGGCCGCACCGGAGGCTCCCCGCGCGACGTCGAGGACGTGCGCCCCGAGGAGATCGCCTACGTGCAGTACAGCGACGTGCCCCGCTCCGGTCTCGAGCCCGGCAAGGCCCTGGACCGCCTGCCGCCCGGGCAGGGCTCGGTGCCGTTCAAGGAGTTCTTCGGGGTCTTCGCGGCCAAGGGCTACCGCGGATACCTGAGCTACGAGGCGCCCAATCCCGCCGCGTGGAAGCGCCCGGCCGCGGCCGTCGCGCGCGAGGCGCTCGAGGCGACGCGGGCGGTCCTGCCCTAGCGCTCGCCCCGGGGCGTTACCGGGTGCCGAGGCGGTAGGTCAGCTCGCCCAGGAGGTCGCGCCGGTCCCAGATCATGCGGCGCAGGAGATGCCGATACAGTCGCATCTTGGATCGCCGGGGCAGGGGCGAGGCGCTCACCGCCGACAGGAACGCGGTGTGCCCCCGCCACCTCGTCATCTTGGCGTCTCGCTTGACCGTGCCGTGGTAGTGCTTCGCCTGGTGCGCCGGATCGTCCCGCTTCCAGCTCCCCGACGTCTTGTGGAACCGACGGAAGAAGAGTCGCTCGGGGAGCTCGTGGAACTTCCCGTACAGGGCCAGCTCGGCCAGCAGGTTCACGTCCGAGGCCACGTGGACTCCCAGCAAGTGGGTCCGACGGAGGCAGGCCATACGGATCAGGCCGAGATGCTGATGCGCGAGCCCGATGTTCGAGATCACGCGCAGGAATCGTTCCGCCGGATCCGGCTGGACCAGGTGCAGGTTGTCCTCGACCGGTCTCGGGTTGCCGCCCTCGGCGTCCACGATGTACGTCTTCGGGTAGCACAGCGCGATGGTGGGATCGCCCTCCATCACTTCCACCGCGCGTTCCAGGAACGCCGGGTCCCAGAAGTCGTCGGCGGTCGACCATTTGAGGTACCGGGTCGTGGTGAGCTCGAAGATCCGGTTGAAGTTGCGCGGGTTGCCGATGTTGGTCGCGTTGCGGAAGCACTTCACCCGCGGATCGGCCGCCGCGTACTCCTCGCAGATGCGTGGCGTCCCGTCGGTCGAGGCGTTGTCGTTGATGATCAGCACGAAGTCCGAGTAGGTCTGGGCGAGAAGCGAGTCGAGCGACTGGCGGAGGTAGCGCTCCGAGTTGTAGACCGGCAGCCCGATCGTGACGAGGGGAGAGTCACTCATGGTGTACTGGTCCTCAGGCCGGGCACTTCGACAGCGCCGTCTCCGCGGCGCGCTCCCCGCTGATGAAGCTCTCGTCGGTCCACATGTATCCCCAGTCGCCGTATCGTCCACAGTAGGCGACGCCGATGTCGTCGAGGTACCCGTGCACCGTCTTCAACGCCTCGGTGCGATCGAGATCGAAGATGACGTTCGCATAGGGGATCACCGTCGCGTGCCGGGTGAGGATCTTGTCGTCGTCGCGGAGGGTCCCGGTCCGGCGCAGATCGTTGATCACCACGTCGATCAGATCGTCCGGCGACTGGGTGAGCGGGCGATACTTCCGCGAGAAGTAGACCTCGG
>DATFAJ010000277.1:0-2877 GCA_035254745.1 Candidatus Methylomirabilota bacterium
GAATCTGAAGCCGGGGGCGACGGCGCCCTGAGCGGAGCTGTCCGAGCGTAGCTCTCCGGCTTCCGCCCGCGCGCGACCACCCTCACCCCTGTCCCCTCTCCCGCTGGGAGAGGGGGATTGTACGAGAAAATTCATCCATAAGCCCTCTCCCCTCCGGGGAGAGGGGAGGGTGAGGGGGCCCCGCGCCGAGCTACGCGGTGGCGGCCGGATCGGCCGGCGGCAGCACCTCGCGGAACACCGGGCGCGTCTTCCACTCCGGCACCGGCGGCGTGTGGCCCTCGCACGGCGCGTAGGGCGATTCCTCGACGACCTGCATGCGGTGGATGTAGCGCGGGCAGTTGGGGAAGGCCGCCTCGACCTGCACGCGCACGACGAGCTGGGCGCCGACGAGCTCGGCGAGCAGCGGATCGTCCTCCTGCACCGACGCGCGGCCGTTCACCCGCAGGCGCCGAGGGCTCTCGAAGTCGACGAAGAGCAGCCCGACGTGCGGGTTGACGAGGATGTTGCCCAGGCTCTTGAACATCCCGTTGCCGTCGTAGCTCGGGAACGCCACGGTGCCCGGCCCCACCACGCGGACGAACCCGGGCCGCCCGCCCTTGTACGAGCAGTCCGGTCGCCCCTCCGCGTCCGCGGTGGCCAGGAAGAACATGGACCGGCTCTCGATGAAGGCGCGATCGGCGTCGGTGAACACGTCGTGCGCGATGACCTCCTCCAGCCGGTCGGCGAGCCGTCTCGTCTGGAAGCGATCCTGTAGCCGGCGCGATCCGTCGTGGTACAGCTTGCTCTCGCTCATGCGGTCCCCCCTAGAGTCGGGCCATCACCCGATCGGCGAAGTCCTCGATCACGCGGTACTGCCGGTTGAGCGGCGGGTAGAGCATGATCTGGCTCAACCCCTGGCGCTCCAGCTCCTTCAATCGCTCCCGCACCCGCTCGGGCGGGCCGGCGAGACACGTGGCCTCGATCAAGGCCGGCGTGAGGAAGCGCGCCTCCTCGGGGTCCACGAAGCTGTAGTGGCTGCCGTGCAGGCGCTGGTGCCGGATCTCGGGTGGCGCCTGGCCGAGCCAGTCGAGATAGCCCTTCCACACCGGGCGCGCGTAGTCCGGCGGCTCCGCGCCGGTCTCCAGGTGATGCGCGACGAGATAGTGGAGTCCCGAAATCACCGCGGCGCCGCACTCCGCGATGATGCGCTCGGAGTTGGCCGGCTCGCCCGGCTGGAGCAGCGCCACGTTCACCATCGCGGCGGTGTGGAATGAGGCGGGCAGGGCGCGCCCGGCCTTCCCAGCTCCGCGCCGCGCGTTGGCGAGCATCTCCGGCACCGTGCCCCCGCGGGGGAGCCCGGAGATGAGCCCGTCGCCCAGCTCGCCGGCCAGGGCCTGCGCCTTCGGGCCGAAGCCCGCGATGTAGACCGGGATCGGGTGGTCGAGGTCGATGAAGCGGTGCTCGCGCATCTGGAAGCGGATCGGGTGCGTCTCGCCGTTCAGGGTGTAGTCGACCTCCTCGCCGCGGAGCAGCGCGCGGACGGTCTGCACGTACTCCTTGAACGGGCCGAGGCGCATCGGCTTCTGGCCGAGCGTGCGCATCGCGGTGTGGCCGGTGCCGAGGCCGATGAAGCAGCGGCCGGGCGCCAGCCGGTTGATGGTGGCGATGCCGTTGGCCACGACCGGCGCGAGCCGCAGCCCCGGCACGTTGACGCCGGTGCCGAGCCGCATGCGGCGCGTCTGCTGGGCGGCCAGGGCCAGCACCGCCCAGCAGTTCGACCGGATCATCTGGCTGTCGGTGACCCAGCAGTGGGAGTAGCCGAGGTTCTCGGCGTGGGTGATGTAGCCGATCTCGTCGATCTTGGCGTGAACGATGCCGAAGTCCATGACGGCGGCTACCTGTCGAGCCAGACCTCCTGCATGCGCCCGTAGTTGTAGAGCGCGTTGTGGGGCACCAGGTTCTTCACGTACGGCCACTGGGCGAAGTACTCCTTGCGCCAGCCGAGCATGGGCCGGGCCACGTCGGCCTCGAGGGTGCGCTGGATCTCGGCCACCATCTTGAGGCGCCTGGCCCGGTCCAGCTCCTGCGACTGCAGCTCGATCTGCCGGTCCATCGCCTCGCTGCAGTAGTCGGTGTAGTTGCGGGAGGAGCCGCACTTGTAGTTCTCGACGAGATAGGCGTCGGGATCGTCGAAGCCGCCCGCGGTCAGGTTGGCCGCGATCTGGAACTCCCGCCGGGCCAGCGCGGGGAACCACGCCGCGGTGTCGAGCTGCTTCAGCGTGGCCTCGACGCCCACCAGCCGGAGCTGATCCACCGCGAAGGAGGCCAGATCGACGTAGATCGGCAGGGTGCGGGTGGCCATCTCGAGGCGGAGCGGCTTGCCGGGGCCGTAGCCCGCCTCCGCGAGCAGCCGCTTGGCCTCCGCCTTGTCGCGCACCGGGTCGCGGTAGCCGGCCAGGTTGCGCAGGTCCGCCTCGCCCAGGCCCCAGAAGCCGAGGGGCCGGGGCATGAGGGCGGCGCCGATGACCGCGCCGCCCTGCCGGACGCTCTTCACGTAGCTCCGCCGATCGAGCGCGAGGTTGACCGCGCGACGCACCACCGGGTTGTCGAACGGGGCGCGCTTGTGGTTGAGGAGCACGTTGTCGCTGCCGTTCTGGCCGATCTCGGTGATCGCGAGCCCGGGGGCGCCGGCCTTGGCGCTGTCGGCCATCGCCTTGGTCATGTCGAGCGGCACGAAGGCGTCGATGCGTCCGGCCTGGAGCGCGGCGAGCCGGGTGCCCCGCTCGCGGATGATGGTGTAGCGGATCCCGTCCAGATAGGGCCGGTCGGGCACGAAGTAGTCGGGGTTGCGCTCCATCTCCACCAGCTGGCCGCGGAGGTATTCCTTCTGGCGGAACG
>DATFAJ010000278.1:0-2265 GCA_035254745.1 Candidatus Methylomirabilota bacterium
GAGCACGTGCTGAGCTTCCGGCTCATGGCCGGCTATGCTTTCGGCTGGAACAAGGACCCGCTTCCGCTGTTCGAGCGCTTCTACCTGGGCGGCTCGAACTCCCTGCGCCAGTTCAAGTCCCTTCAGGTCTCCCCCAAGGACAACACCGGCACCCGGATCGGCGGCAATAGCGAGGTTTTGGGCACGGTCGAGTACCAGATACCGCTTTTCTTCGGGATCAAGGCCGCCCTCTTCTACGATGTAGGGAACGTGTGGGGACCTGATATCTCGTCGGGCACCAAGATTGACATCGGCGACCTGCGGCACGGAGCGGGGGCGGGTCTGCGGTGGAACTCGCCCTTCGGCCCCATCCGTGTCGACTACGGGATCAAACTCGACCAGAAGAAGGGCGAGAGCTTCGGCAACTTCAACTTCTCCGCCGGCTCCTCGTTCTAGCTGAGGAGGCAGCCCATGAGGCAACGGATGGCAGCGTGGTGGAGCGCCGCGGGTCTCGCGCTCTTGTTGAGCGCGGGGGGCGCGACCTGGGCCCTCGCCCAAGCTCCCGCGGCCGGCCCCCCGTCGAACGGGCGGGTGGCCATCGTGGACATCCAGCGGATCCTCGCCCGGTCGGTGGCGGGGGCGGCGGCCCGCGAGCAGCTCGAGAAGGACAAGGCCACGATGCAGCGCCAGCTCGACGGGCAGAAGGTCGAGCTGGAGAAGATGCGGGACGAGCTGGAGAAGAAGGGCCAGCTCCTCTCGGCGGACGCCCGCCGCGAGAAGCAGGATGCCCTCGAGCGCAAGGTGCGGGACGTGCGGCGCCTCGTGGACGATCTCCAGGCCCAGCTCCAGAAGAAGGAGGACGCCCTGCTCCAGAAGGTGCTCCAGGACGTGGCCGGTCTCATCCAGCGCCTGGGGAAGGAGAAGGGATACGCGGTGGTCGTCGAGCGGCAGCGCGCCGGCGTGCTCTACGCCGCCGCCGACGCCGATCTCACCGACGACATCCTCAAGGCCTACGACGACCAGACCAAGAAGGCAACGAAGTAAGTGAGCGACGGCGTCACGTTCACGCTCGGCCGACTCGCCGACGCGCTCGGGGCGTCGGTCCAGGGTGATCCCGGCCGGGTCGTGACCGGAGTAGCGCCGCTCGACGTGGCCGGCCCCGAGCAGATCTCCTTCCTCACCGACCCCAAGTACCTGAAGCAGGCCCAGGCGAGCCGGGCGGGAGCCCTGCTGGTCTCGCGTGACGTCTCCGGGCTGGCCGGCCCGTTGCTCCGGGTGGACCGCCCGCAGCAGGCCCTGATCGTGCTGCTCGGGCTCTTCCATCCCGAGCCTTCCCCCGAGGTCGGCGTGCACCCGACGGCCTGTGTGGCCCGGGAGGCGCGCATCGACGCGTCGGCGTCGATCGGCCCGCTCGCGGTGGTGGAGGAAGAAGCGGTCGTCGGACCGCGGAGTCACGTCGGGGCGCTCTCCTTCGTCGGGCGCCGCGCGGTGCTCGGCGAGGACGTGCGCCTGCACCCCCGGGTGGTGGTGCGCGAGGGCGTCCGCATCGGCAACCGCGTCATCGTCCACTCGGGGGCGGTGCTGGGCGCCGACGGCTTCGGCTATGCCTTCGACGGGCGGGCCCACCTCAAGATCCCGCAGGTGGGCGGACTGCGTATCGACGACGACGTGGAGGTCGGCGCCAACACCGCGATCGACCGTGCGACCCTGGGCGAGACGATCGTGCGGCGAGGCACCAAGATCGACAATCTCGTGCAGATCGGACACAACTGCGACGTGGGCGAGGACGTGATCCTCGTCTCGCAGGTCGGCATCGCGGGCTCCTCGCGGGTCGGCGACCGGGCCATGCTGGCCGGGCAGGTGGGGGTGGCGGACCACGTGACGATCGGCGCGGGCGCGGTCCTGACCGCCAAGTCCGGCGTGCCGAACGACGTCCCGGCCGGCGAGGTGTGGAGCGGCATCCCGAGCCGGCCCACCTCCGAGCAGAAGCGCATCTGGGCCGGAGAGAGCCAGCTCCCCGAGCTGATCAAGCGGGTCCGCGCCTTGGAGAAGCGCCTGCGCGAGCTCGAGGAGCGCAGGGCGTGATCCATCCCACCGCCGTGATCGACCGCGGGGCCGAGCTCGCGCCGGACGTGCGCGTCGGCCCGTACACCGTGATCGGGCCGGAGGTGACCGTCGCGGCCGGGGCGGAGATCGGCGCCCACGTGGTGCTCGAGGGCCGGGTGCGGGTGGGCGCCCGCTGCCGGGTGGGCCACGGCGCGATCGTCGGCGGCGTGCCGCAGGACC
>DATFAJ010000279.1:0-7129 GCA_035254745.1 Candidatus Methylomirabilota bacterium
CCAGCAACCTGCTCGCGACCTCGAGCTTCCTCGTGCTCCTGCGCTTCTAGCGTCGCCCCGCGCGGCCTCAGGCGAGCGGCGTGTCGACCACCGCCAGGCGGTCGCGGCCGGGCGCGTAGCGGACCTCGCGTACCCCCAGCATCTCACGCAGCTCCTCCACCGGCACCTTGACCGGCCCGGGTCCGGGTCCCACGCCCGGCGCCGGCTGCGGGAAGGCGGTCGACCGCGCGGTGTGGAAGCTGACGTTGCCCTCCACCTTCTGCATGATCTGGTGGATGTGGCCGTTGAGCACGGTCACCGAGCCGAACCGCTTGAGGTAGGCGAGGGCCTGCGCCCCGTCGTCGGTGACCCAGCCCCACTGCGGGTACACCGCCCAGAGCGGCACGTGGGCGAAGACCACGACCGGGGTGCTCGCGGCCAGGGGCGCCACGTCGCGCTCGAGCCACTCGAGCTGCTCGTGGCCCAGGCTGCCGAGCTTGCCCGCCTTGAAGTTGAGCACGTTGACGAGCCCCACGAAGTGCACCCCTCGGTAGTCGAAGCTCTGCCAGCCGCGACCCGCCCCGCCCGCCGCAAAGCGGTTCAGGTACTCGGTGCCGCCGTCGGCGAACACGTCGTTCTCGCCCGGCACGTAGAACGTCCGCTCCGCGCCCACGCCCTTGAGCGCCTCGCTCACCGTGTCGAACGCCCCCGGCTTCTGCGCGTGCGTGATGTCGCCGGTGTGGATCACGAAGGCCGGCTTGGGATCGAGGGCCTTGATCCGCGCGAGGGCCGCCTCGAAGGTGCCCATCGCGTCCGGGTTCGCCGCGCCCTTGAACCCGATGTGGGTGTCGCTGATCTGGACGAAGCTCCAGCCCTCCCCCGCCCCCTGGGCCTGGGCGTGGCCCGGCGCGAGCGTGCGGGAGCCGGGCACGCCGCCCACGACCGACCAGACGAGCCCGGTGCCGGTCCACGCCATGCACTGCAGGAAGCCGCGTCGATCCAGCCCTCGCTCGTCGCTCATGAGCCACTCCTCTCCGGCGTCACGACCACCTTGCCGGTCATCAGGGGGTGCAGCGTGCAGTAGTACTCGTAGGTTCCGGGCTTCGTGAACGTGTAGGAGAACGTCTCGTCCGGGTCCAGCCCGGGCGACCGGAACGTGTCGACGGTCGACGTCACGGTGTGGGTATCGTCGTCGTGGTTGACCCAGGTGACGGTGGTCCCGGCCTTGACGGTCACGGACGGCGCGTTGAATCCCTGGTCGCGGATCTCGACCTGCGCGCTTTCGGTTTGGGCCGGCGCCGCGGCCGGCCCCGCCAGCAGCAGCGCCGCCATCACAAGCAGTGCTCTCATGATCGATCCCTCCTCGCCGCTGCCAACGCGGCCCCGGCCGATTCGTTCCGTGGAACGAATCGGCCCCCCGGGCGTTGCGCTGGGTGGAGCGGAGATCGATGGCGGAATGACGTGATCGGAGCCTATGATCCCGGCATGGCAGGCGAGCAGCGGGCCGACGCCGCCGCGCTCGGGCGCGAGGCCCTGGCGTACGCGGACACGCTCTACAACCTCGCCCGCTACCTCACCCGGAGCCCGACCGACGCGGAGGATCTCGTGCAGGAGACCTACGCCCGGGCGCTCTCGGCCGTGCACCAGTTCACCCCGGGGACCAATCTCAAGGCGTGGCTCTTCCGCATCCTGCGCAACACGTTCCTCAGCCAGTACCGGCACGAGCGCCACAATCCCACCGTGGGCGGCCTCGACACGGTGGTTGCGATGGCGCCCGGCGCGGAGCCGGCCCAGTGGCTCCTCGGCGACCTCGAGCTCGACCGGCTGCGCAAGGTGGTCGGCGAGGAGATCGAGCGCGCCCTCGCGAGCCTGTCCGAGGAGGCGCGCACCGTGATCCTGCTGGACCTCGAGGGATTGACCGAGGTCGAGGTGGCGCAGGTCGTCGGGTGCGCGGTCGGGACCGTGAAGTCCCGGCTCTCCCGGGCCCGGGCGGCCCTGCGCGAGAAGCTCCGGGACTACTCGCGATGACCTGCGACGAGGCGCGCGAGGTCCTGCTGGACGCCCAGCGCGGGCGCCTGCCCGCCGAGGGGCGCGCGGGGCTCGAGAGCCACCTGGCCGCGTGCGAGGCCTGCGCCCACGAGGCGGCGGCCGAGGCGCTCCTGAGCGAGGCCCTCGAGGGTCGCCTGCCCCAGCACGCGGCCCCGCTGGCGCTCAAGCGCCGGCTCGCCGCGACGTGGCCCGGCGCGCCCGCCGCGGAGCCGGCGCCCCGGTGGTGGGCGGGCTGGCGCCGCGCCCTGGTGCCCGCGCTCGCGCTGGGCGTGCTGCTGCTGGCCGCGCTGCCGCTCTACTACCAGCAAGCGGGCGGCCCCGGCGCGCCGATGGTGACCGAGGCGGTGAACGATCACCTGCGCATGCTCTCGAGCCAGCACCCGCTCGACATCGAGAGCGGCGGCATGCACCAGGTCAAGCCGTGGTTCGAGGGGCGGCTCGACTTCGCGCCGGTGGTCCGCTTCCTGGGCGACGACGACTTCCCGCTCCGGGGCGGCGCGGTCGGCTACTACCTCGACCGGAAGGCCGCGGTCTTCGTGTTCCACCGCCGCCTGCACGTGGTGACGCTCCTGGTCTTCCGGGCCGACGGGCTGCCGTGGCCGAGACGGGGGCTCGAGCACATCGGGGCCGTGACCGCGCAGGTCACGACGTCTCGAGGGTTCAACGCGATCCTGTGGCGGGAGGGCGAGCTCGGTTACGCGCTCGTGTCCGACGTCGACCTGCCGGACCTCGTGCGGCTGGTCGGAAAGCTCGCCGCCACCTCCTGATCGGCGTGCACCAGCGCGCCGCCCACCAGGGCGAGCACCGGCGCGATGGAGGCGATCCGCTCGGCGGGACAGGTGAAGACGTCATCCGAGAGCGCGATCAGGTCGGCGCGCTTGCCGGGCTCGAGCGATCCGAGCTCGGCCTCGCGCCCGATCGAGCGTGCGTTCCAGATGGTGAACGCGCGCACCGCCTCGTCGCGGGTCATGCGCTGCGCGGGCTGCCAGCCGGGGTCTCCGCCCTCGCGCGGCGCGCGCGTGACCGCGGCGTGGATGCCGTGGAACGGATTCGCGTCCTCCACCGGGAAGTCGGAGCCCCCCGCCAGGTAGGACCCCGAGTCGAGCACCGAGCGCCAGGCGTAGGCGCCCGCGAGCCGATCGGGCCCCAGGCGCTCGCCGGCCCACCGCATGTCGGAGGTGCAGTGCGTCGGCTGCATGCTCGGCACCACGCCCAGCCGGGCGAAGCGCGGGATGTCGGCCGGCGCCAGGATCTGCGCGTGCTCGACCCGCAGCCGGGGCCGCGGCCCGGCGTCGGCCAGCACCCGCTCGAACGCGTCCAGCACCAGGGTGTTGGCGCGGTCGCCGATCGCGTGAACCCAGACGTGGAAGCCGAGTGAGGCCGCCTCGCGGGTGAGCCGCAGCACCTCCTCCGGCGGCACCAGCACGAGGCCGGTATTGCCGGGATCGTCGCAGTAGGGCGCGTGGAGCGCGGCGCCGCGCGAGCCGAGCGCGCCGTCGAGCCAGAGCTTGATCGCGCCGACCGTGAGGTACCCGTCGCCCACCGACTCGGGCCGGCCCCGCTCGCGATACTGCCCCCACGCCTTCTTGCCGCTGAGCGCGGCGAACAGCCGGAACGGGAACCGCCCGCGACCGATCAGTCGCGTGTACGAGGCGACGGCGGCCAGGTCGAGGCCGGGCTCGTGGGCGCCGGTGAGCCCCTTGGCCAGGCACTCCGCCACCACCGCCTCCACCGCCTCGTCGAAGCGCGCCTCGGAGGGCGGCGGCACGAGGCCGCGGATCAGGTCCTGCGCGAGATCGATCAGGATGCCGGTCGGCTCGCCGCGCTCGTCCTTCACGATGCGGCCGCCCGCCGGATCGCCCGAGCCCCGGGTGATGCCGGCGCGCTCGAGCGCGGCCCCGCTGGCCCAGGTGGCGTGGCCGTCCACGCGCACGAGCGCCACCGGGTGGCCCGGCGCGGCGCGGTCGAGCGACGCGCGGGACGGGAAGGCCCGGCCCGGCCACCGGGTCTGGTCCCAGCCGCGCCCGGCGATCCACTCCCCGGGCCGGAGCCGCGCGGCGGCCTCGGCCACCATCCGCGCGATCTCGTCCTCGGATCGGGCATGGGCCAGGTCCAGCTCGAGGCGGGCGCGGGCGAGCAGCATGAGATGGCCGTGCGCGTCGACCAGGCCGGGCAGCACGGTGCGGCCGCCCAGGTCGACGGTGGGCTCGCCGACGGCCGGGTTGACGTCGGCGCGCCGCCCGGCGAAGGCCACGCGTCCGTCGCGGACGACGACGGAGTCCACCACCGAGCCGGCGGCGTCCATCGTGTGGATCCGCCCGTTGGTCAGGAGCACGGCGCGGGCTTGGCGGGCTCAGGCCAGCGCGAAGCGGGACGGCGCACCGGTGATCGTCTCCTCGCTCACCCGCCCCTCGCCCTTGAGCTTGCGCAGGTGCGAGTGCACCGACATGGCGGCCACGCGGTGGAGCCGCGTGTCGACGTCGGCGTAGATGACCTTGACGATCTCCGGGATGGTCCGCGGGCCGCCGCCCAGCGTCTCGAGGATCTGGCGCTCGCGCAGCAGCCGGTGGTCGATGAACTCCTGGATCTTGCCCGGCCCGTCCTCGATCACCGGCCCGTGCGCGGGGTAGATCCGCCGCACCCCGAGGTCCTGCACGCGCTTGAGCGATTCCATGTACAGCCCGAGGTCGCCGTCCTCGTCCGGGATCACGGTGGTCGAGCCGTTCAGGATGAGATCGCCGCTGAACAGGGCGCGCTCCTCCTGGAGGAAGAAGCAGAGATGGTCGGAGGCGTGGCCCGGGGTGTGGACCGGGATCAGGGTGACCCCGTCGCCCTCCACCGTCTCGCCGTCCTGGAGCATCTCCACGTCCTCGGGCAGGCCCGAGTCCCGGTAGATCATCTTGGAGACCGGCACGCCCGGGAACAGCTCGCGGAGCTGGGCGACGCCGCCCAGGTGATCGCGGTGGCGATGGGTCAGGATGATGCGCTCGGGCCGCCGCCAGCCACGCTGGCGGAGATAGCGCTGGAAGAGCGCGGGATAGTCGGCCTCGCCCGCGCCGGTGTCGACCAGGATCGGATGCGCGCGACCGACGAGATAGGTGTTGGTGCCGGGCCCGGTCATCATGCCGGGGTTGAGCCCGAGCACGCGACCGACCAGTTCGCTCGGCGTGGCGCTCTTGGGAAAGCTCGGATCGATCCAGCTCATGGGCCCGAGTGTAGCATCCCGCCGCGGGCCTTGCGGGGCCCCGGCTCCCGGGAGTATAAGCGTGCCAGACACCGCGGTCATCCATCGTCGGAGGCTCTCCTCATGGTCCTGCGCCTTGCACTCGTCGTGGCGGTCGTCCTCGGGCTCGTGTCGCCCGCGCCCGCCCAGGTCGTCACCCTCAAGCTCGCCACCATCGTCGGCAACGACAACCCGTTCACGACGTCCGCGTACAAGTTCAAGGAGATCGCCGAGGCCAAGAGCGGTGGCCGCATCAAGGTGGAGGTCTACCCGGCGGGCCAGCTCACCAAGAACGAGATCGTGGCCATCGAGGGCATGCAGCTCGGCACGGTGGACATCGCCGCGGTGTCGCTGCCCTCCGCGGGCGGCAAGTTCGATCCGCGGCTGCTCGCCAACGACGTGCCGTTTCTCTATCAGAGCCGCGAGCACGTGTGGCGGGTGATGGACGGCCCGGTCGGCAAGGAGATGCTCCAGTACTTCGAGCCGCTGGGGGCCAAGGGCTTCTGCTACGGCGGCGGCTTCGGCTTCCGCGGTGTGCTCTCGAACAAGCGGCCGGTGTTCGTGCCCGACGATCTCAAGGGCCAGACCATCCGCGTCCCCCCCATCCCCACCCTGGTCGAGGTCTTCAAGCAGTTCGGGGCCAACCCGGTGCCGATGATCTGGGGCGAGGTCTACATGGCGGTCCGGCAGGGCACGGTGGACGGGCTCGAGCTGCCGGTGACCACCGCGGTCTCCGACAAGTTCCACGAGATCACCAAGTACTACTCGAAGACGCTCCACTCCTACCCGGCCGCCGCGTGGCTGATGGCCAAGGCCAAGTACGACGGCCTCCCCGCCGACCTCAAGAAGGTGATCGACGAGACCATGACCGCCTCCTGCGCGCAGCATCGCCAGGACGAGGTCAAGGCGGAGGTCGAGGGCCTCGCGATCATGAAGGCCAAGGGCGTGCAGATCAACGACGTGAAGGACCTGAAGCTCTTCCAGGAGCGCGCCCGGCCGGTGTGGACGTTCCTCGAGCAGAAGGCGGGCAAGGAGCTGGTCGGGCGAGTCATCGCGGAAGCGCGCGCCGCGGCGAAGTAGCGTGCTCGTCGAGTGGGTCTGCCTGGGGCTGATGTCGGCCCTGGTGGTCGACGTCTTCCTCGGCGTCTTCAGCCGCTACGTGCTCCACGCGACCTTCCAGTGGTACGACGAGGTCGCGCGGCTCTGCTTCGTGTGGATGGTGTTCCTGGGCGCGGCCACCGCGGTGCGCCGCGGGGCCCACTTCCGCCTGCACCTGCTGATCGACCGCTTCGGCCCGGGGGCGCGGCGTGCGACCGACCTGGTGGTCGGCTTCCTGGTGGTCGGCTTCGGCGCGGTGCTGGTGGCGGGCGGCATCGCGCTCTGGCCGGTGGCCCGGCGGCAGGTGTCGGACTCGCTCGAGCTGTCGATGGTGTGGTTCTACGGGGCCCTGCCGGTGGGCGGCGCCCTCATGATCCTGTTCTCTCTCCCGCAGCTCTGGCGCCTGGTCGCGGGCCGCCGATGATCCTGGTCAGCGTAGTCTTCCTGCTGCTCCTCGCGGTCGGGGTGCCGGTGGCGGTGACGGTCGGACTGGCCGGCTACCTCGGCGCGATCCTGGCCTCGCCCGCCCCGCTCGCGGTCACGGTGCAGACCATCCTCCACCAGGTGGACTCGTTCGTCCTGCTCTCCCTGCCCCTGTTCATCCTCGCCGGCGCGCTCATGGAGACCGGGGGCATCGCACATCGCCTGGTGCGCCTGGCGGTGGCCCTGGTCGGCTGGGTGCGCGGCGGCCTCGGCATGGCGGTGGTGGCGGCCGAGTACATCTTCTCCGGGATCTCGGGCTCGACGGTGGCCGACGTCTCCGCGGTGGCCGCCACCACC
>DATFAJ010000280.1:0-6443 GCA_035254745.1 Candidatus Methylomirabilota bacterium
CACCTTCAACCAGCCGGAGAAGCGCAACGCGGTGAGCCAGGAGATGTGGCAGGCCATGCCCGAGTACGTGGCCGACCTGTCGTCGGATCCGGCCATCCGCGTGGTGATCCTCCGCGGGGCCGGCGAGGCCGCCTTCGTGGCCGGCGCCGACATCTCCCAGTTCAAGGACCGGCGGCGCAACGCGGCCGACGAGGAGGAGTACCGCCGCATCTCGGGCGCGGGCTCGGAGTCGCTGGCCCGGCTCGGCAAGCCGCTGGTGGCCATGATCCACGGCTTCTGCATCGGCGGCGGCGTCTCGATCGCCATCACCTGCGACCTGCGCATCGCGGCCGACGACGCGCGCTTCGGCATCCCGGCGGCCCGCCTCGGCCTGGGCTACCACTACAAGGGGATGGAGAAGCTGATGTCGCTGATCGGCCCCGCCTACACCAAGGAGCTCTTCTTCACCGCCCGCACCGACTTCTCCGCCCAGGACGCGCTCCGCATGGGTCTGGTGAACCAGGTGGTGCCGAAGGCCGATCTCGAGCGCTTCACCCGCGACTACGCGCTCACCATGTCGCGCAACGCCCCACTGACGCTGCGCTCCGCGAAGGCCAGCGTGGAGCAGCTGCTGCGCCCCGAGGACCGGCGCGACTACGCGCTGCTCGACAAGCTCATCAAGGACTGCTTCGACAGCCAGGACTACCAGGAAGGCGTGAAGGCCTTCTCCGAGAAGCGGCGCCCGCAGTTCCAGGGGCGCTGAGCGAGGGGCGCGCCGGCGCTCACCGCGTCCGGCGCGCCAGCATCTCCGCGAGCAGGGCGTTGACCTCCTCGGCCGCCTCGTAGTTCACCCAGTGCCCCGCGCGGTCGATCACCCGCATCTCGAAGCGCGGGTCGGCCGCGGCCAGCACCCGGCGGCTCTCCTCCAGGTGGTGGCTCGTGAAGGCGTCGCGGCCGCCCCAGATGCCGGCGAGGTGCGCGCGGACGGCGGGCAGCGCGCGGAGCAGCACGTCGGACACCGGGATCGTGCCCGACTTGAAGCGCGCGCGCCGCACGTTGTCGATCTGGAGCGTCACCGCGAGCTCGTCGGCGCTCTCCGGCCGGGCGAGCATCAGGGTCCGCAGGTTCTCGCGGTGCACGTGCCGGACGGCCTCGGGCGCCATCGCGGGCTCGAGGCGGAGCAGGGCGCGCGGGGACGCCGGCTCGAGCCCGAGCCCACCCGGACCCAGCAGCACGAGGGTCCGCAGCCGGGCGCCGAGCCGCGCGGCCACGAGGCCGCCGATGATGGCGCCGAACGAGAAGCCGGCCAGGTCGAAGACGGCCGGCGGCGGCAGCATCCGGTCGATGCCGGCCGCGACCAGCTCGGCCAGGCGGTCGGCGGTATGCGGCTCGGGCGGCGCGTCCGACTCGCCGTAGCCGGGCATGTCGGGCGCGAGCACCCGGTGGTGCGCGGCGAGCGGGAGCACGTTGCGGATCCAGTGCGTCCAGGACCCGCTCGCTCCGTGGAGCAGCACGAGCGGCGGCCCCGCGCCCCACGCGCGCCACACCATCGCGCCGCTCGCCACCGCGGTGACGGTACGCGTTGCGCGCGCTTCGATCTCGTCGATCACGCGTGCGGCGCCGCCGGGCTGATGAGCGCGGTCCAGTCCACCGACCGCTGGTACGCGGCGGCCGCCTGGAGCAGCGTGTCCTCGCGGAAGTAGGGCGCCACCAGCATCAGCCCGACCGGCAGCCCGCCGATCTTCGCGCACGGCACGCTGATCGCCGGGTGTCCGGTGTAGTTGAACGGGCACGTGTTGGCGATCACCGGGCCCAGGTCGAGGCTGCGCTTGCCCCCGAGCATCGTCAGCTCCATCGCGTCCTCGTGGTCACGCGGCTCCTGCCAGCGCGGCGCGGTCATCGGGATGGTCGGCATCGCGAGGACGTCGACGCCCGCGAAGACCCGATCGTACTGGGCCACGAAGGTGGGTCGCACGTTCTGGGCCTTCGCGTAGAGGCGCCCGCCGTAGTTGCGCTGGAGGTAGTAGCCCTGCAGGAGGTTCAGCTTGAGGTTCGGCGAGAACTCACGCGCGTGGCTCTGCTTGAGCCGCCCGAAGATCGAGATCAGCGAGGACGGGTAGTGGGTCTTGGCCCCGGTCCCGCCGAAGTGGGTGTCGTACATCCGCTTGCCGCCCTCGAGGTAGATCGGAAGGAGGGCGGGCAGCGCCTTCGTGTGGAGCGGCACCGAGACCCGCTCCACCCGGGCGCCCGCGCGCTCGAGCGTGCGCACCGCCTCCATCACCGCCTCGTCCACCGCGGGGTCGCCGCCCGGAACGCGGAAGCCCTCGTCGAGCAGCCCGACCCGCAGGCCCTTCACCCCGCGCGCGAGGGCGGCGGGATAGGGCGGCAGGGTCGCGGGCACGTCGCCCTGGCGCGGGTCGAGGCCGTCGCGGCCGGCCATGACCTGCAGCGACACCGCGATGTCCTCCACCGTGCGCGCCATCGGTCCCACGTAGTCGATGGTGGGCTCGAGCCCGAACACGCCGGAGTGCGGGACCAGGCCGTGGGTCGGCATGAGCCCGACGATGCCGCACCACGCGGCGGGCAGCCGGATCGAGCCGCCCTGGTCGCCGCCCAGCGCGATGTCGACCATCCCGCCCGCCACCGCGGCCCCCGAGCCCGACGACGAGCCGCCGGTCACGTGATCGTGCCGGTGCGGGTTGAGCGGGCGGCCGTAGTCCCCCACCCCGGAGAGACCGGGGCCGCCCCACGAGAACTCCTCCATCTTGAGCTTGCCCACGATGGTGGCGCCCGCGTCGAGGAGGCGCGTCACCACGGTGGCGTCGAAGTCCGGCACGTAGCCGTCCATCATGTGCGAGCTGAACGTCATCGCCACCCCGGCGAGCGCGATGTGGTCCTTCAGCGCCACCGTCTTGCCGTGGAGCGGGCCGCTCGCCGCGCCCGGCACGCGGCAGCGCGTGATGAACGCGCCGAGCGGGTCCTCGGCCGCGGACGGCCGGCGGCCCGGGTCGCGATCGGTGAAGCGGAGCGGCGGGCGCCGCTCCTCCACGCGCATCTCGTCGAAGGCCTCGAGCGACGCGATGGTGTCCATCATGCGCGCCTGGATCATGCGCGCCTCCATCGGGGTCAGGTCGAAGCCCAGGGCACGGCCGTACTCCATCACCTCGTCGACGTCCGGTCGCCTCAGCATGGCTCGGCTCCTCCGATCGGGATAGGGCGTTGCGGCTGCATGATGCCATGGACTATAGTGGGCCGGGCCCGCGGTGTGGCGTGCTCTCGTCGCGAGCAGCCGCCGACACCGATCGGGCCAGTGGACTTTCCGGAGAGCGATGGTCACCGTGACCGCTGAGACGGCCGTATCGTCCTCGCTGGACGAGACCTGGACCGCGCTCGGCCGGCGAGATACGTACTTCTACTTCCCCGGCGTCACCCCCGCGACCATCAGGGGCGGCCGGCTGGCCCACGCCCTCGACCTGCCCATCGTGGACCGGCAGGAGCAGACCGCCACCCTGTCGGTGGGACGGACGGGACGGGACGGCCGGCGCGAGCGTCGCTTCACCCTGCGCGGCCCGCTCGTCAGGGTGGCGGGGCGCTGGCAGCTCGAGCCGGGCGACGCGGAGGTCCGGGTGCGCCTGACGCTCGACTACGAGATCGCCCCCGACCTCAAGACGCTGGCGGTGAACACCCTGCGCAGCCGGAGCCCGCTGCCGATCCGCACCGACGCGGACGCGATCCTGAGCCGGGCGGTCGACGAGTTCTTCGAGACACGCTTCGCCGAGCAGGCCGCCGCCTACTGCGAGCAGGTGCGCGCGCGCCTGAGCGGGCGGCCAGCATGATCGTCTACGTGCTCCAGCGCCTGCTCGGCCTGGTCCCGGTGCTCTTCGGCATCACGGTGGTGATCTTCCTCACCATGAAGCTCATCCCGGGCGACGTGGCCCGCGCGCTGCTGGGCCCGATGGCCAACGATCAGTCGCTCGCCCAGCTGCGCCACGCCCTGGGGCTCGACCAGGCGATCCACGTGCAGTACGCGAAGTGGCTGTGGCGGGCGCTGCACGGCGACCTCGGCCTCTCCCCCATCGTGCACAAGCCGGTGGTCGAGCTCCTGCTGCCCAAGTTCGGCAACACCCTGATCCTGGCCGGCGCGAGCTTCGGGCTGGCGGTGGTGGGCGGCGTCGCGGTGGGCGTGCTCGCGGCCTCGCGGCAGCAGACGATGGTGGACCGCGCCTCGATGGGCGCCTCGCTGGTCATCGGCAACATGCCGCCCTTCTGGCTGGGCCTGGTGCTGATCGTGTTCTTCGCGATCGACCTGCGCTGGCTCCCGAGCCTCGGGATGTACTCTTCCAGAGGAGATGGCGGTTTCTCCGACCTCCTCGCCCACCTGATCATGCCCGCGATCGCCACCGCGGCCGCGCCCGGCGCGATCATCGCCCGCATGACCCGCGCCTCGGTGCTCGAGATCCTCGGCCAGGACTACATCAAGGTCGCGCGCTCGAAGGGGCTCCCGGAGCGCGCGGTGCTGGGCCTGCACGCTCTGCGGGTGGCGTGGCCGCCCATCCTGACCATCTCGGGTCTGCAGCTCGGCTACCTGCTGGGCGGCGCGGTCTTCACCGAGGAGGTCTTCGGCTGGCCCGGGCTCGGGCGTCAGCTCGTCTCCTCGGTCATCGCGCGCGACGTGCAGGCGGTCCAGGGCGCCGCGCTCTTCATCGCGCTGTCGTTCGTGATGGTGAACCTGGTGGTGGACCTGCTGAACCTCTACCTCGACCCGCGCTCGCGGCCGGCCTGATCGTGGCGACCACCTCGACCGCGCTCACCGTGACCCGGGCCGGGGCGCGCCCCCGCCTCCGGAGCGGCGCCCTCGCCCAGTCCGCGCGGGTGTTCGCACGCGACCGCCAGGCGATGGTGGGGCTCCTGATCATCGCGATCGTCGGCGGCGCCGCGCTGGCCGCGCCGCTGATCAGCCCGTGGGACCCGCTCACCTCCGCGAGCGTCGAGCGGCTCTCGCCCATCGGCACGCCGGGGCACGTCCTCGGCACCGACGAGCAGGGGCGCGACATCCTGAGCCGCCTCATCTGGGGCGGGCGCGCCTCGCTGCTGGTGGGCATCCTGCCCACCGTGACCGCGGGCGTGGTGGCGCTCGGCCTCGGGCTCCTGGCCGGCTACCTGGGCGGCGCGGTCGACCACGTCATCATGCGCGCGCTCGACGTGTTCTTCGCGTTCCCGCTCGTGCTGCTCGCCATCGCGATCGTGGGCGTGATCGGCCCCGGCATGGGCAACCAGATGTTCGCACTCGCGGTGGTGCTGGTGCCCTACAGTACCCGCGTGGTGCGCACCGCCACCCTCTCGGTCAAGCCGCTCGAGTTCGTCGAGGCGGCCCGCGCCCTCGGCGCGAGCGGCGGCCGCCTCGTCGGCCGCCACCTGCTGCCGAACGTGCTGCCGCCGCTCCTGGTCTACACCAGCACCCTGGTCGGGATGATGATCGTGGCCTCGGCCGGGCTGAGCTTCCTCGGCCTGGGCGTGCAGCCGCCCACCCCGGACTGGGGCGTGATGGTGGGCAACGGCCGGCTCGTGCTCTATCGCGCCGCCCACGTCGCCACCATCCCCGGTATCGTCATCGTCGTCGCCGCGCTCGCGTTCAACTTCGTCGGAGACGGTCTGCGCGAGGCCCTCGACCCTCGCGCACGCCGCTGAGTCCCCCCGGGTCGAGCCCAAGGAGAAGGATCATGGACGCCGAGAAGATCGACCTGATGATGCGCATGCTGCCCGACGGCGTGAGCCGGCGGGACTTCCTCCGCACCGCCGCCGCCGGCGCGGCGGGAGCGGCGGGCACCCTCGCGCTGCCCAAGCGCGGCCGGGCCCAGACCCCGAAGAAGGGCGGCACGCTGGTCTACGGCATGGAGGGCCCGTCCGACATCCTGGACCCGCAGGCCACCGGCTGCTGGCTCACCTACCGGGTCACGTTCCAGATGTTCGAGGGCCTGCTCGCGGAGGACCTCACCCGCGCCGACGTGGCGATCCCGCGGGTCGTCCCCAAGCTCGCCGAGTCCTACAGCACCGCCAAGGACGGCCTCTCGCGCACCTTCAAGCTGCGCCGAGGGGTCAAGTTCCACGACGGCACCCCGTTCAACGCGGCGGCCGCGGTCTTCTCCTGGGAGCGCATGTACAAGAAGGACGCCCCCCACTTCTACGCCCGGGCGAACAGCTACACCTCCTACGTCGTGGAGTACATCACGGGCGCGGAGGCGGTCGACGACTACACGCTGAAGCTCACGTGCAGCAAGCCCTACTCGGAGTGGGAGCGCATGACGCTCCAGAGCTGGGGCGAGCCGATGATGGTGAGCCCGACCCAGGTCAAGAAGACCGGCAACGACAAGTTCGCCGACGCCCCGGTCGGCACCGGGCCCTTCAAGTTCGTGGAGAACGTGCCGGGCGACCGCATCGTGCTCGAGCGCTTCAAGGACTACTGG
>DATFAJ010000281.1:0-7149 GCA_035254745.1 Candidatus Methylomirabilota bacterium
AGCCCGACGGTCGACACGCGCTTCTCGATCGGGTCGCCGGGCCGCGTCCAGTGGGTCCCACCGGTGGCCTCGGTGAGCCCGTAGACCACGAGCGCGTCCATGCCGAGGCCTCGCTCGGAATCGATGATCCGCCGCATGATCTCCACCGGAACCGGGGCGGCCCCGATGGAGCCGGTGCGCAGCGAGCGCAGGTCGTGCCGGCCGAACGCGGGATGGCCGAGAATCGTGATGAACATGGTCGGCACGCCCGAGAAGATCGTCACCCGCTCCGCCTCGATCAGGCGCATAGCCTCGAGCGGATCGAAGACGTCCATCACCACCTGGGTCGAGCCCACGAGGCAGTTGGCCGCGATCCCGCCCATCGAGCCGAAGATGTGGAAGTAGGGCACCGGCACCAGGTAGCGGTCCTCGGACGTCCAGCGGTGCAACTCGGTGTAGACCCGGCACTTGAGGTACACGTTGCCGTGTGAGAGCAGGCAGCCCTTGGGCTCCCCGGTCGTCCCGGAGGTGTAGAGCATCTCCACCGGGTCGTCGGGCCGGACCGTGATCGCGTTGAGGCCGGGGCCGCCCACCCGCCCGGCCCGCTCCACCTCCGCGAAGCCGACCCCATTCGCCGGCCGCCGCTCGCCGAGCACGATCACGTGGCGGAGGCCGGGCAGCCCGCCTCCGATCGCGCACGCCTCGCGGAGGATCTCGAGGTAGTCGATCGAGGCCGCCGCGAACCGGTCCACCATGACCAGCCCGTGCGCGCCGGACTGGCGGAGCACGTACTCCACCTCGAGCGCCTTGTAGCGGCTGTTGCAGGTCACGGTCACCGCGCCGATCTTGGCGATGGCGAGGTTGGCGACGTTCCACTCCACGCAGTTCGGCATCCACAGCACCACGTGGTCGCCCGGGCCCAGGCCCAGGCCGAGCAGGCCGCGGGCAAAATCGTCGGCGCGCCGCTTGAGCTCCGCGTAGGTGACCCGCTCCCCCTTGAACACCACGGCCTCGCGGTCGGGAAACCGCTCCGCGGACCGATCGACCATCTGGCCCAGGGTGAGTGCGGGCCCGGCGTCGGTCATCGCACGGGGGTCTGCTCGATGTGCTCCAGGAGCTGGCGGGCCCGCGCGGCCGCGACCGCGAGGTCCTCCGCCGCGATACCCTCCTCGCGCGCCCGCCGGACGTGCGCCAGGAGCCGCTGCGCCTGCTCGACCGCCGCCGCCCGGTCCCCGTCGCCGAGCGGCTGGGGAATCAGCTCGAGCCTCTGCCCGGCCATGTCCTCGAGGGTGCGCACGAGCAGGTCGCGGGCGAGGGCACGCCGCCGGTCGTCGAGCCCGGGCACCGAGAGCGCCTCGAACAGCGCTCCGACCGCCGGGTCGAAGTCCCCCGCCCGCCAACGGCGGAGGCCGAGCCGGGTGTGCCCGCGCCAGAGGCGGCGGCCCACCCGGCCCCGCACCTCCGCGGGCAGCCCCGAGGCCGGCGCGCAGTCGAGCAGGACCCGCGCGGTCTCGAGCGCGCCGCCGAGCGGTGCCTCGTCGCCCGCTCCTCGCCGCAGCGCCCGCCGCAGCCGCCACAGCTCGCGCGCGGTGGCGGTGGAGCACACCTCGAGCAGGAATCCCGCGCGGTCCGGGCTCATGTCGCCGGTCGCGACCGCCGCCTCCACGACTCGCCGCGCCTCCACCCACTCCCGTCCGCGCATGAGCGCGGCGGCGCGCTCGCGCCACTCCGGGACCTCCTCGAGATCCGCCATCGCAGCCGGTGCTTCCACCGGCCTCGGGGAGGAAGCCGGCCGCCGCGCCAGCGCCGGCCGCGGCGGGCGCGCGGGCCCCGCTTCCGGTCGCGGGCGCGTCGGCGCCCGCCGCCCCAGCCGGCGACGGCGAGCGCGGAGGCGCGCGCGCGCATCGCCCTCGAGCGCCTCGGCCAGGCCGACGAACAGCAGGCCGATCGCCACCGCCGCGATCAGCGCGAGCAGCGCCTCTTCGACGGTCACGCTTCGCCCCGATACCGCCGTACCGGCGTCATGCGGCCCACCGTACCATGCCCCCCGGCATTCCACGACGATTTGCCGTCGATCCGCCCGCCTTTGAGTTCACCTGGTGCGGCGCGGTATGATGCAGGCACCGACCGATTCCCATCTTCGCCGTGCCGAGGAGACCGCATGCGCCGCGTCGCCGTCATCGGAGTGGGCGTCACCAAGTTTGGCAAGCACGATCGCACCAGCGCCGAGCTGTTCGCGCAGGCGGCCGCCGACGCCATCCTCGACGCGGGCATCGCCCCAACCGCGATCCAGGCCCTCTACTTCGGCAACGTCACCGGCGGGGAGACCGAGCGGCAGCTGCACATGGCGCCGCTGGCCGCCACCCTGCTGGGGCTGCCCACCGTTCCCACCACCCGCTTCGAGAACGCCTGCGCGACCAGCCACGTGGCCTTCCGGCATGCGCTCATGGAGATCGCGAGCGGGGTGTCGGACGTCGTCCTGGTCGGGGGCGCCGAGCGGGTGCTCAACGTCCCCACCGAGTCCGCCACCGAGTTCTTCGCCTACTGCTCCGACGCCTCGATCGAGCAGCCCGCCGGGCTCACCTTCCCGGGCGTGTTCGCCCTGATCGCGCGGGCGCACATGGACAAGTACGGCACCACCGAGGAGCAGATGGCCCACGTGGCGGTCAAGAACCACCACCACGGGACGCTCAACCCGAAGGCGCAGTTCCAGAAGGAGATCTCGCTCGAGACCGTGCTCAAGAGCGCCTACGTCGCGGATCCGCTCAAGCTCTTCGACTGCTGCCCGTTCACCGACGGGGGCGCGGCCCTCGTGCTGGCATCCGAAGAGGTCGCCCGCAAGCACCGGCGGCCGATCTGGGTGCTCGGCAGTCACGCGGCCACCGACACCATGTTCGTGCACGAGAAGCGCGACCTCTCGCGGGTGACCGCCACCGAGCGGGCCGCGCAGGGGGCGTACCGACAGGCCGGCAAGACCCCCGCGGACGTCAACGTGGTGGAGCTGCACGACTGCTTCACGATCGCCGAGATCGTGGCCACCGAGGGGCTCGGCTTCTTCGAGCCCGGCACGGGTGGCCTCGCGGCCGAGAAGGGCTGGACCAGCCTCGGTGGCAAGCTGCCGGTCAACCCGTCTGGAGGTCTCAAGGCCAAGGGGCATCCCATCGGCGCCACCGGAGCCGCTCAGATTGCCGAGATCGTCACGCAGCTCCGCGGTGAGGCGGGGCCACGACAGGTGGACGGGGCCTCGACCGGGCTCACCCACACCCTGGGCGGCAACACCGCGACCGTCCTGGTGAGCCTGTTCGGCCGTGGCTGAGCGCGTGGTGCACCTGAAGGACTTCTTCGCGGAGGCCCGGGCCGGACGTCTGACCGGGATCCGGTGCGGGCGCTGCGGGGCCCTGGCCATCCCGCCGAAGGAGTTCTGCGAGCAGTGCCAGCAGCGCGAATGGCAGCCGGTTCCCCTCGGCGGCGCCGGTACCGTCGTCTCGTTCACGGTCATCCGAGTGGCGCCCCGCGGTCGGAGCGGCGAGGTTCCCTACGCGGTCGCGGTGGTGCGGCTCGAGGAGGGGGTCTCGATCCTCGGGCGGGTCGTCGACGTCCCGTTCGGGGCTCTGAAGGCCGGCTTGCCGGTCCGCTTTCGCCCGGTCGAGATCGCGGGTCAGACGATGGTCGGCTTCGGTCCCGCGTGACCGCACGCGGGCCCGCGCGGGACCGCTAGCCCGCCGACCGGCCGTCCTGCTCGCCCACCAGCCCGATCCGGATTCGCCGGTTGTGCCGGCCCTTGTTGTCGATCTTGAGGATGCGCACCGGCCGTGAGGCCCCCGTGGAGGCCAGATGGGTCCCGCCGCACGCCTGTCGGTCCAGCCCCACGATCTCCACCACGCGGATCGTCCCGTCGGAGGCCGGGGGCGGCGCCACCGACCGGTTGCGAATCAGCCCCCGCTCGACGAGCGCGTCGGCCTCCGGCACGTAGGCGTAGCGCAGCGGCAGGTCTTGCCGGATCACGTCGTTGATCTCGCCCTCGAGTGCCCGCAGCCGATCGTTGTCCGCATCGGGCAGATCGAAGTCCATCCGCGCGGTACCGTCCTCGTTGAGCTGTGCGCCGGTCACCAGGGCGCCCTGGAAGCCCTGGAAGACCAGCGCGTTGAGCACGTGGGTGTCGGTGTGCAGCTGCGCCATCATCGACCGGAAGGCCTCGTCCACCGCGACCACCACCGCGCCGGCCATCTCCACCGGCTCGGCGATCAGGTGCCAGTGGCCGCCGGCGGTGGACTCGATGCCGGTGACGCGCACCTCGCCACCGCTCCAGCGCAGCACTCCCCGGTCGGCGAGCTGCCCGCCCCCGCCGGGGTGAAACGGCGACTGTTCCAGCAGCACCGCCCCGGGACGCGCGTCGACCACGCGAGTCTCGACGAGCAGGACGTCCGGGTGCTCGTGACAGAAGTAGCGGGACATGGAGACCTCAGGGCTCGGCGTGGAGGGCCAGCTCGAAGTGCTCCACGGGCGCGTCGAAGTCGGCCAGCACGTCGCGGGCGGCGGGCTCCACGACCGCCGCGTCCGCGTCGGCTCCCGCGGACTCCGCGACGGCCGCCATCGACGTCCAGAGCGTGAGCACGGTGATCCGGATCAGGCCGTCTTGCCGCCGCCGCAGCACCATGGCCCCGCGATGCTCCGGGCGCCGCTGCAGCGCCGGGAGCACCGACGACCTGAAGTGATCCACGTCGGCGCCGGCCCCGGCGGGAGTCGCGCGGGCCGACCGCGAGCGGATCATCGAGGCGGGCGGCGTGGCCATGCCCGAGAGGATACCGGCCTCGGCCGCATGTCGCACATGAATACTGCGCATGGCCAGCATGGCGCCGTGGAATTCGACGACATCCGGGCATTCGCGGCGGTGGCGGAGGCGAGAGGCGAGGTGCCCCGCAAGGACTAGGGCGCCGCGTCGCGACCCGCGGGCCCCGCGCCGCCTCGGCGCGCCGGGCCCCGAACTCGGGTATCCTGCCCAGCGCGATGGGCGAGAGCACCCTCTACCACACCTTCAGCACCATTCCCCAGACCCTGGGTGGGGGCGCCGCCATCCTGGTCGCCGTCGTGCTCTATCGCCTGGCCGAGATCGATCGAACCATCGACCGGGCCACCGAGTACCTGGAGGCCGCCTGGCAGGGCTATCCCCTCCGCGAAGTCTGGCGGGCGCTCGAGCGGCAGGGGTGGAAGGGCGTGGAGCGCGCCCTCCGACGGCTCGACCCGGGCCCGGCGGTCGGAGCCGCGGAGCAGAACGCCTGCCGGCGCGCGTACCGCGCGATGCAGGCCCGCCGGCAGATCGTCTTCCTGCTCTACTCGGCCTTGGGCTTCACGGTGATCGACATCCTCGTGTGCATCACCTCGATCCCGGTCACCCCCAACCTTCTCCGGTCACCCGCGGACGCGATGCAGGTCGTCGTCGGGGCGATCGCTCTCACGAGCATCTGTCTCGGCTTCTATGCCCGGTTGATCTGGGCGATGGTCCAGCCGATCGCGAGGCGGTAGGTCGGCCGGAGGGCCGCACAGGCGAAGGGGGCCGCGGCGCTGCCGCGACCCCCTCGGGAAATTGGAGCGGCCGACCGGATTCGAACCGGCGACGTCCAGCTTGGGAAGCTGGCATTCTGCCACTGAATTACGGCCGCCCGTGCTCCCCTATTCTAGTCCTCGCGTCCCCGGTGTCAATCGACCACGATCCTACTTGAGCGACATGTCGTAGGCCTTGATCAGCTCGTCGCTGCGCGCCTTCCAGTTGAGCCGCTTGCTCGCCCCGTACAGGTCGAGCTGCTGGTAGAGCGGCACCGCGGGCATCTCCTCGATCCACAGCTTGTTGATCCGGTGGTAGATGGCGAGGCGCTGCTTCTCGTTCATCTCGGTCTGCGCCTGGTCCACCATGCCGTCGAAGTCGGCGTTGCTGTAGTTGCCCAGGTTGCTCCCGGTGCGGAACAGCGGGCCGTACACCGTCTCCGCGTCGACCGTCGGGGTCCCCCAGCCGATCAGCCAGACCGGTCCCGGCTTGTGCACGTACACCAGGTTGTTGAGGTAGTTGACGAACTCGTAGGTCTTGAGCTGGGTCTTGATCCCGGCCTTCGTGAGCTGGCCCGCGACCGCCTCCGCCACTTCCTTGTCCCGCACGTAGCGGCCCTGCGGGCTGTTGAGCGTGAGCTCGAGCCCGCTCGGGTAGCCCGCGTCGGTCAGGAGCTGCTTGACCTTCCCCAGGTCCTGCTTGATCGGCTTCAGCGAGGCGTCGTAGCCGAAGTGCAGCGGGGTGAGCAGCGTCGCGGTCCGCATCGCCTTGCCGTCCAGCACGCCCTTGATGATCTCGTCGACGTCGAGGGCGTAGGCGATGGCCTGTCGCACCCGCTTGTCCGCGGTCACGCCCTTGTACGGTCCGACCAGCTTGTGCTGGGCGTCGAACTCGTGGGTGACGAACATGAGCTGCAGGGTCCGGATCGACGGCGCGGTGGAGAGGAAGATCTTGGGGTGGCTCGCGATGATGTTCGCGAGGTGCGGCGGGATGTTCACCGCCACGTCGACCTCACCGTTCTGGAGCGCGGCGACCCGCACCGCGTCGTCCGGAATGGGCCGGAACACCACGGTCTTGATCTTGGGCGCGCCCCGCCAGTACTGGTCGTTCGCCTCGAGCACGATCTCCTCGTCCTTGCTCCAGCGCACGAGCTTGTAGGGGCCGGTGCCGATCGGGTTCTTCGAGATGAACGCGGTGTCCTTGCCCGCGTAGGCCTTGGGCGGGTACATCGAGGCCTGGCGGAAGGTCATGATCGACACGAACGTCGGCCACGGCTTGGCGGTGTGGACCTTCACGGTGTACGGATCGACGATCTCGACGTGATCGATCGGGCGGAAGTTCGAGCTCGCCCGCAGGCCCGACTTGACCCGCTCGAGGCTGTACTTCACCGACTCCGCGTTGAACTCCTCGCCGTTGTGGAACTTGACACCCTTCCGCAGCTTGACCTCCCACACCGTCGGGGCGATCAGCTTCGGCACCTCCGCGGCGAGCACCGGCACGATCTTGAGGTTCTGATCGCGCTCCACCAGCGTGTCGAAGATGTGCGCCGCCACCACCGACGCGGGCGTCTCCTGCTGGTTCATGGTGTCGAGCGTGCTGGGATCCACCCCCTGGGCGATCACCACCTT
>DATFAJ010000282.1:0-9957 GCA_035254745.1 Candidatus Methylomirabilota bacterium
GAAGAACCGCTCGGTGTGGGTCGACATCCCCAACACGCTCTACGACCCGAAGAAGGGCCACTTCGTCTACCACCAGTACATGGACCAGCTCGAGTACGCCGAGACCCTCGGCTTCGACGGCATCGGCTGCAACGAGCACCACCAGAACGGCTACGGGCTCATGCCCTCCCCGAACCTGATCGCGGCCGGGCTGGCCCGCCGGACGTCTCGCGCCGCGATTTGTGTAATCGGCAACTCGATCGCGGGGTACAACCCCCCGATCCGGGTCGCCGAGGAGTTCGCGATGCTCGACGTGATCTCGGGCGGGCGGCTGGTGGCCGGCTTCCCGGTGGGCACCCCGATGGACACCAACTTCTGCTACGGGCAGATCCCCGCGCTGACCCGCGACAAGTACGGCGAGGCCCACGACCTCATCATGAAGGCGTGGGCGGAGGACGAGCCCTTCGCGTTCGACGGCAAGTACAACCAGCTCCGCTGGGTGAACTGCTGGCCCAAGCCGATCCAGAAGCCGCACCCGCCCATCTACATCCCGGGGGGCGGCTCGATCGAGACGTGGGACTTCTGCCTCGACCACGACTACAACTACTCGTACCTCTCGTTCTACGGCTACCTGCGCGGCAAGTCGCTGCTCGAGGGCTACTGGGACCGGGTGGCCAAGCGCGGCAAGGACGACTCGCCCTACCGCGCCGCGTTCGCCCAGATCATCTGCGTGGCCGACACCGACGCGCAGGCCGAGGAGCTCTACGCGGAGCACTGCCTCTACTTCTTCAACCGCTGCCTGCACGTGTTCCCGCCCTTCGCGGACCCGCCGGGCTACCGGACGGTGAACACCATCAAGTACGGCGCGCTCTCGCAGCTGCGCATGGAGGCCCAGCGGATCATGCAGGGCCTCACCTGGAAGCAGCTCGTGGAGGAGCGCTTCATCATCGCGGGCAGCCCGGAGACGGTGCGCCAGCAGCTCGAGGAGTGCATCACCGGGCTCCGCATCGGTCACCTCTTCTGCCTGCTCCACACCGGCAACATGCCGGACTGGAAGACCCGCCACTCCACCAAGCTCTTCGCCGAGAAGGTCATGCCACACCTGCGCCACCTCTGGCCCGAGTGGAAGCACGACGACCGCTGGTGGATCCACCCGATGGAGGAGCGTCTCCACCCCGAGGAGACGCGGCCGGGCGCCGAGAAGCCGGGGCAGGAGTGGCGGTGATGAAGGCGCTGACCGTCGAGACGCGCAGGGGCGCGCGCTGCCGGGTGCTGGAGGCGGGCAGCGGCGTGCCGGTGGTGTTCCTCCACGGCGCGGGCGGCCTCCTGGCCGAGAACCCGTTCCTCGACCAGCTCGCCGCGCGCTACCACGTCTTCGCGCCCGAGCTGCCCGGCTACGGCGAGTCCACCGGCGAGGAGCTGCTGGAGGACATGCTCGACTTCACCCTGCACGGCTGGGACGTGGTCGCAGCGCTCGGCCTCACCCGCCCGCACCTGGTCGGCCACTCGATGGGGGGCATGATCGCGGCCGAGATGGCCGCGGTCGCGCCCAACGACCTCGATCGCCTGGTCCTGGTCGACGCGGCCGGGCTGTGGATCGAGGAGCACCCGATCCCCGACATCTTCGCCCTGCTCCCCGGGCAGCTCGTCGAGCTGCTCTTCCAGGATCCGGACCGGGGGCAGACCCTGCTGACCGGCGGGGTCGACTTCTCGGACATGGAGGCGTTCAAGACCTTCTACCTGGGCCAGCAGCGCCGCCTCGCGATGGCGGGCAAGATCCTGTTCCCGATCCCGAACCGTCGCGTGTCCAAGCGCCTCTACCGGGTGACCGCGAAGACGCTGGTGCTCTGGGGCCAGGCCGACCGGCTGATCGTGCCCGCCTACGCCGAGCGGTGGGCCCGCCTCATCCCGGGCGCCACCGTGCAGACGATCCCGGACGCGGGCCACATGCTGCCCTACGAGCAGCCCCAGGCCTTCGTGGACGCGCTGGTCCGGTTCCTTGGATGAGCGGGGAATGAGCGAGGCCGCCGGCGACGGCTGGATCGGCCGGCCGCTCAAGCGGCGCGAGGACCACCGGCTCCTCACCGGCACCGGCTCCTACGTGGACGACCTGCGCCCGCCCGGCTGCGTGCACGTGGCCCTGCTCCGCTCCCCGCACGCCCACGCGCGCATCACGCGCCTCGACGTCGAGGCGGCGCGGCGCGCGCCGGGCGTGCGGCTGGTGGTGACCGGGAAGGACACCGCCCACCTCGCCCCGATGCCGGTGAACCGGCTGATGCCCGACATGCGCGTGCCGCCGCATCCGATCCTGGCCGACGGCCACGTGCACTCGACCGGCATCCCGGTGGCCGCGGTGGTGGCGGAGGACGTCTACGCGGCCTACGACGCGCTCGACCTGATCCAGGTCGAGTACGAGCCGGTGCCCGCGCTGCCCGAGCCGGAGGCCGCCCTGGCGAAGGGCGCGCCCCCGCTCTTCGCGGGCGTCGACGGCAATCGCGTGCTGCACCGCACCCTGCGCGAGGGCGACGCCGCCGGCGCATTCGCCGCCGCGGCCCACGTGGTGCCGCTGCGGGTGGCCCAGGCCCGCGTGTCGGCGGTGGCGCTCGAGCCACGCTCGGTGCTGGCCACCTTCGACCGCGTCACCGAGGAACTCACGATGTGGGTCTCCTGCCAGGCCCCGTTCCGCATCCGGGCCGAGGTGGCGCGCCTGCTCGATCTGCCCGAGAGCCGGGTGCGGGTGATCGCCCCCGACGTGGGCGGCGGCTTCGGGGTGAAGACCGGTCCCTATCGCGAGGACGTGCTGCTCGCCTGGCTCGCCCGCCGCCTCGCGCGGCCGGTGAAGTGGGTGGCCACCCGGCGCGAGGACCAGGCCACCACCAACCAGGCGCGCGGCTCGGTGTGCGAGGGCGAGCTGGCGCTGGACGCGGGGGGCCGCATCACCGGGCTCCGCGCGCGCATCGCCTCGCCGCTCGGCTCCTCGCTCATGAACGCGGCGGCCGGCTCGCCGTGGAACCACGCGCGCCTGCTCCCCGGCGCCTACGTGGTGCCCGCGTGCGACATCACGGTGTCGGGCGCGGTCACCACCTCCGCGCCGGTGGCGGCCTACCGCGGGGCCGGGCGGCCGGAGGCCTGCTTCTACATCGAGCGGCTGATGGACACCGCGGCGCGCGCGCTCGGCGTGGACCCCGCCGAGCTGCGCATGCGTAACCTGATCCCGCCGGAGCGCTTCCCGTTCCGCACCGTCACCGGGCAGAGCTACGACTCGGGAGACTACCCCCAGGCGCTCGGCCGCGCGCTCGCGGCCGCCGACTACGCGGGGCTGCGGCGCGGGCAGGCGGAGCGCCGCGCGCGCGGCGAGATCGTGGGCGTGGGGGTCGTGTCCTACGTCGAGCCCTGCGCGCTCGGCTGGGAGAGCGGGGCCATCCGCGTCGAGCGGTCGGGGCGCGTCACCGCCATCACCGGCTCGAGCGCCCACGGCCAGGGACACGAGACCACGTTCGCGCAGGTGGTGGCCGACCACCTGGGCGTCACCCCGGACGAGGTGACCGTGCTCCACGGCGACACGCGCTCGGGCCCCGAGGGCTTCGGCACCTTCGGCAGCCGCAGCGTGGCCCTGGGCGGCGGCGCGCTCGCGCGCGGCTCGGTCGAGGTCCGCGACAAGGGCCGGCGCATCGCGGCCCGGCTGCTCGAGGCCGCGCCCGAGGACGTGGTGGGCGTGCCCGGCGGCTTCCAGGTGGCCGGCGTGCCGGCCAGGCGCGTGGCCTGGAAGGAGGTCGCCACCGCGGCCTACGCGGGCGGCCAGGCCCTGCCGCCGGGCGACTCTCCGGGGCTCGAGGCCACCACCTACTTCCAGGCCGAGGCCGAGGTGTGGAGCTACGGCGCGGTCGTCTGCGCGGTCTCGATCGCGCGGGAGACCGGCGTGCTCTCCATCGAGAAGCTCGTGTGGGTCGACGACGCGGGGACGATCATCAACCCGCTGCTGGCCGAGGGGCAGCTGCACGGCAGCCTGGCCCAGGGGCTCGGCCAGGCGCTCATGGAGGCCATCGTCTACGACGGCGACGGGCAGCTCCTGACCAGCACGCTGATGGACTACGCGATCCCGCGGGCGGAGGACATCCCGGCGCTGACCATCGAGAAGATGCACACCGCGTCGCCGCGCAACCCGCTGGGGGCCAAGGGGCTCGGCGAGGCGGGCTGCATCGCGATCCCGCCCGCCCTGGTCAACGCGGCGGTCGACGCGCTCGCCCCGTTCGGGATCACGCACGTCGACATGCCCCTCGGCGCGGAGCGCCTGTGGGCCGCCGTCAACCGGAAGCCGGCGGGGGCTCGATCGGGCGCGTGACCGGGCTCGAGCCGATCTCGCCGCCCATCCAGCCGGGGATCACCGCCGAGAAGCGCCCCGCGGTCCCGCCCGCCACCACCACCATGATCTCCGCGGCCGAAGGAAACTTCGGGATCAGGTCCTCCGGGCGCGCGCTCGCGAGGAGATCCTTGAGCCGCCCGCTCTCGGCGCCGTCGGGCCCGGGCGCGAGCTCGCGCGCGGGACGACGGATCGTCTCGTAGAGGTACTGCTTCACCCGCGCCTTCGACCAGCCCTCGTCCCCGATGGTCTTCGCGTGCTCGGGCCCGATCACCCAGAGGGTGTGGCCGTAGAGGGGAAAGCTCTTGTGGTTCCACAGGCCGGCCGCGGACCAGCCGAGCGAGGCGAGCAGCTGCGGCGCGCTACGGCTCAGGTGGTCGTTGACGATGAACGGCCCCTCCCCCGAGAAGACGGTGACGGTGCTCTCCTCGCGCGCGAAGCCGCGCTCGACGTGGAGCGGCTCCCAGGGCGAGGCCTCCTCGTGCTCGCCGATGCAATAGGTGTAGCGGCCCGGGTGGCCGAGGGTGGACATCGAGATCTCCCCCGCCTTCGTCCCCCCGAGGTTGATCATGATCAGGCGCAGGGCGCGGCCGATCGTCGCGTTCGCGCGATGGCCCGGCCCGAAGACGCCGGCGCCGCAGTTGACGTCGAGGCGGGCCCGGACCGGCCCGTTGAGGATGACCAGCGGGGAGGTCGCGTTGGTGGTGCCGGACTGGCCGTGCAGGTTGAAGGCGGGGTCGCAGGCCGCCTCCACCATCGCCAGCACCGCCGGGAAGTACTCGGGGCGGCAGCCCGCCATCACCGCGTTGACGGCCAGCTTCTCCACCGTGCCCCGCCCGTAGTTCGGCGGGACCCGGGCGACCAGCTCGTCGCGCGATCGCCGCGTCGCGGCCAGCGTGCGCTCGACGCGCTCGCGGGTGGGCGGCACCACCGGCAGCCCGTCGGTCACGCCCCGCTCGAACCACCGCTCGAGGTCGTCCACCATCGCGACGACCAGTATACGGGTCAGGCCGGCGTCGACCCCGCGCCGAGCGCGGCCGCCACCGCCCGGCGGACCTTCGCGGGATACCAGCGGGTCCAGCCGACCGCGGCCGCGAACGCGGCGATCGACGCGACGACGTCGACCCAGACCGGGATCGCGGGCACCCACTCCGCGGACACGTCGGCGGCCACCATCACCGCGAAGGCGCCCGCCCACGCCCAGGTGATCGCGCGGTTGACCGACGTGAAGACGGGCGAGGCCCAGAACACCTCCGGCACCTGCTCGCGCGCGTACTGGATCGTGAAGGGCCGGCCGATGGCGAGCGAGACCAGCACGATGCCGAGCAGGCCCGCGTCGACCGCGAGCCGCACCGTCGCCACCGTCCAGCGGGGCGCGGCCGCCACCGTGTAGGCGGTGAGCAGGCCGAACACCACGAGGCTCCCGACCTCGAGGATCTTGACCGAGCGGCCGCGCAGACGCATCGCGAAGCAGAGCACCGCCGAGGTCGCGAGCGCCCCGCCGAGGCCGGCCACCGGCGAGCCCCACCGCATGAGCAGGAAGAAGACCAGGAAGGGCGAGAGCGAGAGCAGGATGCTCATACCGCGCTCCGCGCTCCGGTGACCAGGAGGCGCATCAGCTCGGCCCGGACGGTCTCGAAGGCGCGATCGGCGGGCAGCTTGCCGGCCAGGTGCAGCATGACCAGCCCGTGCATCGCGGACCAGAAGGCCAGGCCCAGCAGCTCCGGGTCGCCGTGGAAGACGCCCGCCCGCACGAGCGCCTCGAGCGCCGCGCTCATGGTGCGCCGCGCCCGCGTGCTGGCGCGCCCGAGCTCCGGATAGCGCTCCGGGTCGGGCTGGGCCACGTCGAACATCAGCCGGTAGGCGTCGGGGTCGTCGAGGGCGAAGCGCACGTAGGCCTGGCCGACCGCCTGGCCCGCGGCGCGCAGATCGCCGCGCGCGTGCGCGGCCGCCTCCTCGAGCGCCGCCGCGAAGCGATCGAAGGCGGCGGTGCGCACCGCGGCCAGGATCTCGTCCTTGTTGCGGAAGTAGCGGTAGGGCGTCATCGGGCTGCAGCCGAGGGCGTCCGCGAGCTGGCGCATGGTGACCGCGTCGCGCCCCTGGGTGGCGAACCGGTGCTGCGCCACCTCGCAGAGCCGCGCCCGGAAGTCCTCCACCTGCTCGGCCGAGAGGCTCCTCGGCACGGGTCACGCCTCCGGCGGGACCGCCCGCGGGAACTCGCGCACGTACTTGAAGAAGCGCGCGAGGTGCCGGTCGGAGGCCACCAGCAGGCGCGGGCGGAACCGGATCGTGTCCAGCACCGGGGCGTCCTCCGCGAGCAGCCGCTGCACGAAGGCGCGCAGGGCCTCGAGGCGCGCGGCGACCCCGTCCCGCCCGGTCCCGTCGTCCCGCACCCCGTAGGCGTAGAATCCCCTGGTCTGCCCGTGGGCGATCGGCGCGCCGGAGAAGAGCATGAACGCCTCCTCGCCGCCCATGGCCAGGTATTGTGCGAACGTGTTCACGCCCGTGATGCGACCATGCTGGACGAAATGAGGCGACTCGATGCGGTACTCGATGGCGTGCGGCCCGACGCGCACCGCGTCCGGCTCGACCGCGGGAATGCCGTGCAGCGTGCGCAGGTGCTGAAAGTCGACGCCGTTCGAGATCGAGACCCACGGGTCGACCGCGCGCGTCCCCCGGAAGTGGGCCTCGCAGATCAGCTCGCGCTCCTCGGCCCCCGGAATGCCCGGCACCGGGAAGGTCGGCGCCTCCCCGTTGAAGGCCCAGACGAGCCCCCACGCTTCCGCGGTCGGGTAGGTCGGGATCCGGGCCCCCTTCGGGATGCGATCGCCGGCGGGAATGTCGACGCAGGTCCCCGCGCAGTCGAAGCGCCAGTGGTGGTACGCGCAGCGGATCTGGCCGTCCACCACCTGGCCCACCGAGAGGTCGGCCCCCAGGTGCGGGCAATACGCGCCCTGGACCACCGGCCGGCCCGCCGCGTCCCGGTAGACCACCACCCGGGTGCCCAGGAAGTCCTGGCCGACCGGACGGTCGGCGGGCACCTCGCTCGCGAGGGCTACCGGGAACCAGGACTGGTGATAGCCGCTCGTGGTCTCGTCCTGCTGCGCCCGCAACGCGTCGGTCGTCACGCTCATCGCTTGCCTCCTCGTCCCGTGCTGGGACCGGCCATGGCCGACTCTCGGTGCCTCGATGAGTTGACACTGTATATTTACGATGTAAACAAATCAAGTGCCTCTTCACGCACGGGGGACCCGGCATGAGGACCATCGACATCCACGCCCATCTGGTGCCGCGCTCGCTCTGGCACGCCGCCGAGGCGGGCCGCGTCTGGTACGGCTTCCGGCACGAGCCCGGCGAGGGGCTCGGCACCTTCCTGGGGACCAACGGCAAGCGCACCGGCTTCACCTCACCCAAGGTGCGCCTCACGCCCGAGGAGCGGATCCAGGACATGGACGCGCAAGGCGTGGACATGCAGGTGATCTCCGTCCACACCCCGCTCTTCGGCTACCACCTGGACCCGGCGCAGGGCCTGGCGCTGGCGCGCGAGGTCAACGACGAGATCGCGGCCATGACCCGGCAGTGGCCCACCCGGTTCGCGGGCCTAGCCACCTTGCCGGTCCAGGACGTGCGGGCCGCGATCGACGAGCTCGAGCGCGCGGTCACGGTGCTCGGGCTCAAGGGCGCGGAGCTCGACACGGTGGTGAACGGGGAGAACTGGGACGAGCCCCGCTTCCTGGCGCTGTTCAAGGCCGCGGAAGCGCTCGGAGCCGTGCTGTTCTTCCACCCGCAGCCGCAGCACAACTTCATGACCGAGCGCGCGGGCCGCTACGGGCTCGGCAACAGCCTGGGCGTCATCGTCGAGGACGCCATCGTCGTCGCCGTCCTGATCCTGGGCGGCATCCTCGAATCCTGCCCCGATCTCAAGGCCTGCATCGCCCACGGCGGCGGGCCGGCCTGCTACGCGATGGGGCGCCTCGACCGCGGCTGGCAGGGGACGCCGGCCGCGCGGGCGCACATCCCCGAGCCGCCCAGCAGCTACCAGCGCCGCCTCTACTACGACACGGTGGTGGGCAGCGAGGCGGCGCTGCGCTTCCTGCTCGACCAGGTGGGCGCCGATCGCGTGGTGCTGGGCAGCGACTGGCCCTTCGTGCCGTGGCACCCCTCGCCGGTCACCTGGCTGCAGGGCCTCGCGAGCGTGACCGCGGAGGAGAAGGAGCAGATACTCTGGCGCAACCTCGAAGCCCTGCTGCGCCTGTAGCCGCGCGCGATGTCCACCCACCCCTACGTCACGGTCGACGTCTTCACCGAGCGCGCCTTCGCGGGCAACCCGCTCGCGGTGGTGACCGATGCGCGCGGGCTCGGCCCCGAGCAGATGCAGGCCATCGCGGCGGAGTTCGGCTACCCGGAGACGACCTTCGTGCTTCCGCCCGAGGACCCGGCCCACACCGCGCGGGTCCGGATCTTCACCCCGCGACGGGAGATCCCGTTCGCCGGCCATCCGAACGTGGGCACCGCCTTCGTGGTCGCGCGGCTCGCCGAGCGGAGCGGCCGGCCGCTCGGGTCGACGCTGCTCTTCGAGGAGGGTGCCGGGCTGGTCCCGGTGGACCTGCTGCGCGACGGCGGCGGCCGGACCACCGGCGCCGTCCTGACCGCGCCGCAGCCGCTCACCCTGGGGGTGACCGTCCCGGCGAGGATCGTTGCCGAGTGCGTCGGTCTCGCGCCGGGCGCGGTGCTGACCGCCCGCCACGAGCCCGTCGTGGCCTCGGTGGGACTCGCGTTCGTGGTGGCGGAGGTGGCGATCGACGCGATCGGCGCCGCGCAGCCCGACGTGGCCGCGTTCACCGTCGCCGCGCGCGATCATCCGTCCGAGGCCGGCTGGTTCTCGCTCTTCCTCTATGCCCGGGTGGCGGGCCGGTCCGACGGCGTCGACCTGCGGGCCCGCATGTTCGCGCCGCTCGGCGGCATCATGGAGGACCCGGCCACCGGCAGCGCCAACGGCGCGCTCATCGCGCTGCTGACGCAGCTCGAGCCGGGGCCCGACGCGCGCCTCGCCCTCGAGGTGCGGCAGGGCGTGGAGATGGGCCGGCCGAGCCTCCTCTCGGTCAGCGCCGAGAAGCGCGCCGGCGCGGTCACGCGCGTGCGAGTCGGCGGGCGCTGCGCACCGGTGATGGAGGGGACGCTCGAGGCCTAGGCCGCGTCCCTAGCGCCCGGCCTTGAACGCCCCTTCCTGGTCGAGCTGCATCAGGGTCTGGGCGCCGGTGCTGAACGTGGGACCGCCCCCCGGCACCGCGGCGGACTGGATCGCCTCGAGCAGCTCGCGCTTGGTCGCGCCGTGGTCGATGGCACGGCGCATGTGGGCCACCACCCCGTCCTTGCGGCCGCGGAAGGCGAGGATGCCGATGATCACCATCTCGCGATACTTCACCGAGAGCTCCTTGCCCTCCCCGATCGACAGCTCGCTCAGCGGCTGCCGCGCCCGCACGTACTCGGGGTCTTCGCGGGCCACCCACTCCCAGAAGGGGTAGCCGTAGGGATTCTTCGCGCGGCCCGCCGCCTTGCCGCCCGCCGGCTTCGTCGCTTTCCGTGCGCTCATCGTGATCTCCCCGATCAGGCCGCGA
>DATFAJ010000283.1:0-7103 GCA_035254745.1 Candidatus Methylomirabilota bacterium
GATCAGTCCCTCCTCGATCGCCCGGCGGAAGGTGCTGCCGTGGTAGTACGGCAGCCCGAAGTAGCGGTCCCAGGTGTCGGGGTGCGCGTCGAAGTGCACGAGTCCGAGACGGCCGTGGCGCCGGGCGAGCGCGCGCAGGACCGCGAGCGTCACGGTGTGATCGCCCCCCACGCACAGCGGCACCGCGCGCGCCTCCACCACGGGGGCGAGCGTCCGCTCGATGGCCGCGAAGGTCCCCTCGATGGAGACCGGCACCACGTCGACGTCGCCGCAGTCGGCGACCCGGAGCCGCTCGAACGGATGCACCCGCAGCGCCGAGTTCCACGGCCGGATCAGCGAGGACTGCTCGCGCACGTGCCGCGGCCCCATCCGGGCGCCCGAGCGATACGAGCAGCCGCCGTCGAACGGGATGCCGCAGAGGGCCACGTCGAGGCCGGCCGGTGACTCCACGTGGGGCAGCCGCATGAACGTCGCCGGCTGGGCGAAGCGGGGGGAGGCGAAGCCGTCGCGGGGCCGCGGCCAGTCGGTCATGGGGGCTCCGGGGCTAGAGCTCCCCGCAGATCCCGGCCACCCCGTCCGCGAGGCGCTGCACGTCCAGGGCGGTGCTGTAGACCGAGAAGCTCGCCCGCAGCGTGCCCACGATGCCGAGCCGCTTCATGAGCGGCTGGGCACAGTGATGCCCGGCCCGCACCGCGATGCCGTGCAGGTCGAGCGCGGCCGCGCCGTCGTGGGGATGGATGCCCTCGACGTTGAACGCGACGACCGCGCCCTTCATCTCGGGGTTGGCGGGCCCGTAGAGGGAGACGCCGGGAATGCGGGCCAGCGCCTCCATGGCCAGCGCGGTCAGCGCCTGCTCGTGGGCGCTCACCTGGGCCATGCCGAGCTTGCCCAGGTACTCGACCGCGGCGTGCAGACCGACCGCGCCCGCGATCGGGGGCGTGCCGGGCTCGAAGCGCCACGGCAGGTCGTTCCACTGCGCGTGGTCGATCCAGACCTCTTTGATCATCTCGCCGCCGCCCCACGCGGGCTCGAGGCGCTCGAGCGTCTCGCGGCGCCCGTGGAGGACGCCGATGCCGGTGGGCCCGAGCATCTTGTGGCCGGAGAACGCGTAGAAGTCCGCCCCGAGCACGGTCACGTCTACCGGCAGGTGCGGCACCGCCTGGGCGCCGTCGAGGAGCACCAGCGCCCCCGCCCGGTGGGCCTGCTCGACCATGCGGGCCACCGGGTTGATGGTCCCGAGCACGTTCGACACGTGGGCCAGCGCCACCACGCGGGTGCGCGGCGACAGGAGCCGGGTGTAGGCGTCGAGGTCGAGATAGCCGTCCGGGAGCACCGGAACCGCCCGGAGCACGGTACCGCGATCGCGGCACACCATCTGCCACGGAACCAGGTTGGAGTGATGCTCGAGCTCGGTGACGAGGATCTCGTCGCCCGGGCCCAGCGTACGCCCCACCGCCTGGGCCACGAGGTTGATCGACTCGGTGGTGCCGCGCGTGAAGACGATCTCCTCCCGGCTGCGGGCCCCGATGAACGCGCGGACCGCGTCGCGCGCGCCCTCGTAGAGCTCGGTCGCCTCCTCGCCCAGCGTGTGGATCGAGCGGTGCACGTTGGCGTGGCTCGTCTCGTAGTAGCGCTGGACCGCCTCGATCACCGAGGCCGGCTTCTGGCTCGACGCGGCCGAGTCGAGGTACACGAGCGGATGCCCGTTCACGACCCGCGAGAGGATGGGGAAGTCCGGCCGGCAGCGCTCGCCCAGGCTCATGGTGTCGCCTCCTTCGCGAGCGCCCCCTGCAGCACCGTGAGCGGCAGCGCCACGCACTTCATCCGCGACGGGCGGATGTCGGAATCGAGACGCTCGAGGATGCTCTCCGGGGTCAGCTCCCGCACCCGCGCGGCCGGCTGACCGGTCACCATCTCGAGCAGCACGTCCGCCGACGCAGCCGAGATCGCGCAGCAATCGCCGGTCCACCGCCCCTCCACCAGCCGCCCGTCGGCCAGGCGCGCCTGGACCCGCACCCGGTCCCCGCAGAGCGGGTTCACGTCCTCGCCCGAGACGTCCGGGCGCTCGATGACGCCGCGGTACCGGGGCCGGCGGAACCGGTCGCGAATGACCGTGCTGTAGAGCGCCATGTCACTCGGACAGCTCCCCGCGCGCGCCGCTCTTGCGATAGGGAGGGAAGCGGTAGGCGCTGTCGTGCGACAGGAGGCCGCCGTGGCCGAGCGCGGCGACCTCGGGCGCCCCCGCCGGCTCGCCGGCCAGGATCCGCGGCAGGACCAGGTCGAACGTGGTGGCCTGCGAGAACATCCCGCAGGCCGGCATGCCGAGCACGGGATGGCCGCGCAGGTCCGCGATCCAGAGCAGGCTGCCCGGATGGGCCGGCGCCCCGTGCCGGATCATGCGGCCGCCCAGGCGCTCGAGCCCGGCGAAGACCGGATCGAGCGGATCGAGCGAGCCCGCGCCGGCCGCGATCAGGATGTCGGCGCCCGCCGCGAGCAGGGCCTCCATCTCGGCGGCGACCGCGGCGGCGTCGCCCGCCGCGTAGCGGACCGGCAGGAGCCGCGAGCCGAACCAGTCCACCTTCTCGGCGAGCGAGGACTCGAAGCGCTGGCGCTGGGGCGGCGCCAGCGTCTCGCGGCTCAGCGCGGCCAGCACGCGCGGCTGGAAGGGCTTCACCGACACCAGGCCCCCCGCGCTCCAGGCGCGTGACTCGGCGTCCTTCACGAGGCGCTCCGGGATGGCCAGGGGCGTGATCTTGGCCTTGGCCACCGCCTCGCCCGCCTCCACCGGCTGCAGATCGTAGAGCGTGAAGACCGACATGCCCTCGAGGCCGTTCACCGCCGCGAGCGCGGCCGCGTTCACGCGGACGAGACCCCGCCGCTGACCGGTGAGCGTCCACTGCCCACCGGTGTAGCCCTTGACCTCGACGTGGGGTCCGCACGCCGCGGCGGCGAGGCGCGAGCCGGCCGGCTCCTCGTGCACGTCGCCCGGCTCGAGCTCGAGGACGTGCACCTCCCCCCACGGCAGCGCGAGCAGGCGGGCCGCCGCGGCCGCGTCGAGCACCTGGCCCTTGGCGATGGCCACCCGCCGGGCCTCGTCGCGCACGTCGTGGCAGGCGATGCGGCCTTCCAGGGCCGCGGCGCTTGCCGCCTCGTGCTTGATGGCGATGGCTTTCACCGTCGTGCCGTCCGTGTGCGATACCGCATTGTTCTAGTTGGGGGGAGCGGTGTCGCTCCTCCCCCAAGCCCCCCCACCGCACGTATCACACGCTTCGAGTCGCTCACTTCAGCCCCTTGCGGACCTTCTCCGAGATGGGCATGCCGGTGGCATTGCGCTGGGCGGCGAGCGCCTCGGCCAGGATGCTGAGCGCGATCTCGGGCGCGGACTGGGCACCGAGGTCGAGGCCGATCGGCACCCGCACCCGCGCGAGGGCCTCCTCGCCCACCCCGTCCTCACGCAGGAGGTTCAGGATGGCGGCCCCCCGCCGGGTGCTGCCCAGCAGCCCGATGTAGCCGACCGGCGTACCGAGCGCGTGCCGCAGCACCGGCAGGTCGTACTTGTAATCGTGGGCTACCAGCACCAGCGCGGTGGTGGGGATCAGCGGGACCTGCTGCACCAGCTCGGAGGGCACCCCGATTCGCAGGTCGTCCACGTGGGGGAAGCGCTCCCGCGTCGCAAACCGGGGTCGCCCGTCCACCACCACGGTGCGGAAGCCCAGCTCCTTGGCCATGGACGTCAACGGCATCGCCACGTGGCTGGCGCCCACCACCAGCAGGATGGCGGGCGGGGTGAAGACCTCCGCGAAGGCCCGCACGTTCTCGAGGAACAGCGTGCGCGACTTGCCCGCGTCGAGCGCCTGGCGCGCCTCCGCCGCGAAGCGCTCGTCGAGGAAGACGTCGCCCAGGGAGCCCTCGCGGCCGCCGTGGTCCAGGAGCAGGAGCTTGGCCCCGTTGTGGGGCGGATCGAGGCGGGTGACGATGGCGGCGCGTCCGCCGGTCTCGGCGTGGGCCCGTGCCTTCTCGTAGAAGGCGAGCGTGGCGTCGTCGACCCGGCCGAGGGTCAGCGGCTCCACGAAGACCTCGATGGTCCCGCCGCAGGTGAGCCCGATCTCCCACGCCTCCTCGTCGCCCAGATTCAGCTCGAGCAGCCGCGGCGCGTTCGTGTCCAGCACGTCGGCGGACTCCTCGATCACCTGCGCGTCCACGCACCCGCCGATGGTCACCGAGCCGAGGACGCGCCCCCCCTCGCCCACCAGCATCTTGGCGCCTTCCTTGCGGGGCGTGGTGCCGCGGGTGTTCACGAGGGTGGCCACCGCCACCTTGGACTCGTTCTGCTTGAGCTGGTTCAGATGATCGAAGAGCTCGTCGCCCATTGGTCTCACCTCAGGTTGAGATGCCCGGCGAGGTCGCGCAGGCTTGCCAGGTTGTGCGCCGCCGCGAAGTGGTCCACGAGCGGAAGCGCCGCCGCCATGCCGCGCGTCAAGGGCTCGTACGACGGGTTGCCGAGCAGCGGGTTGAGCCAGATGAGCCGGCCCGCCTTGCGCTTGATCGTGAGCATCTCGTTCGCCAGGACCTCCGGCTCGCCGGTGTCCCAGCCGTCCGACAGCAGGAGCACGATCGTGTGGCGGTCCACCAGGCTCCCCCACCGGGCGTTGAACTCCTGCAACGACTCGCCGATCCGGGTGCCGCCGGAGAAGTCCCGCACCTCGGTCAGCCGGGCCAGGGCCGTGCGATACGACGCACCCTTGAGATGCTCGGTGACCCGCGTCAGTCGCGTCGAGAAGGTGAAGGTCTCGACCCGGCCGAAGACGTTCTGGAGCGCGTAGAGGAACTGGAGGAGGAACCGACTGTAGAGGTCCATGGAGCCGGAGACGTCGCACAGGAGGACCAGCCGGACTTTGCGCCTGCGGCGCTCCCGTCTCCGCAGCTCGATGATCTCGCCCTTCATGAGGTTGGCCCGGATGCTCCGGCGCATGTCGATGACGCCCCCTCGCCGGGTCGGGCGCTTGCGACGGCTGATCCGCCGGGCCAGGCGCTTGGCGATCAGGATGGTCAGCCGTGCGACCTCGTCCAGGTCCTCAACCGGAAAGGACGAAAAGTCCTGATCCATGAGGATTTCCTTCTCGCTCACCCCGGGCACCTCGAGCGGCTCTCCGTCGTCGTCCCCCTGCTCTTCCCAGCCCTCCAGCGCGACCGACACCTTCTTCTGGGCCTCGGCCCCGCTATCGCCCGCGTGCTCCTCGGGAATGGCCGGGTTGGCGGGCCCGGTGAGCCCCTCGAGTTCCTGCCCCTCCTCGGCCTGGAACCGCCAGAAGGTCTCGAAGCAGCGGTCGAAGATGGGGAACTCCTCGTGTCGCGCCACCAGCGTGGTCCGCAGTGCGAGATAGACGTCCTGGCGATCGAGCAGGTCCACCGCCTCCAGCGCCCGCACCCCGTCCATCATCTCGGTGATGGTCAGCGGCATGCCGGAGGCCCGCAGCATCTGCCCGAAGCGCAGGACCGCGGTGGTGAGGTCCCGAGGGCCGGCCACCCTACCCCTCGGCGGCCACGAAGCGCTTGAGGCCGCTCGCGTGAAGCTCGCGCTTGAAGCGCTTGACGTCGTCGGCGTCCTTGAGCACGCAGCCGAGGGTCTCGAGGACCAGCTCCTCGTCCACGTGGTCGGCGTGCAGCGAGGCCAGGGCCTGGGCCCAGTCGAGGGTCTCGGCCACCCCCGGCACCTTGGCGAGCCGGATGGTGCGCAGGCTCTCCATGAAGCGTGAGATCTGGCGGGCCAGGGCCTCGTTGACCCCCGGCACCTTGCGCATCACGATCCGGACCTCCTTGTCGAAGCCCGGGAAGTCCACCCAGAGGTAGAGGCAGCGGCGCCGGAGCGCGTCGGAGAGCTCGCGCACCCGATTCGAGGTGAGGATCACGTGGGGCGGGTGCGTCGCCTTGATGGTCCCGATCTCCGGGATCGTCACCTGGAACTCGGAGAGGACCTCCAGGAGAAACGCCTCGAACTCCTCGTCGGCCCGGTCGACCTCGTCGATCAGCAGCACCGGGGCCTTGCCGTCCTGCCCGATCGCCTGCAGCAGCGGCCGGCGGATCAGGAAGGGCTCGGAGAAGATCGTGGCCTCCTTCTCCCGCAGGCTGTGGGTGGTGCTCTCCTCGAGCTTGATGTGCAGCAGCTGCTTGGGGTAGTTCCACTCGTAGAGGGCCTGGGCCGCGTCGAGCCCCTCGTAGCACTGCAGCCGGATGAGGTTCGTGTGGAGCATCCGCGACATCACCTTGGCGATCTCGGTCTTGCCCACGCCCGCGTGCCCCTCGATGAGGAGCGGCTTCTTGAGCGTCATCGCCAGGTGCACCGACGTGGCGATGGCGGGGTCGGTGACGTAGTCGGCGCCTTCCATCATCTGCTGGATCTTCTCGATCTCGGCTCTCATGGCCCTCTCAGTCTACACCGCGTGATTGCGGCATTCCCTGCTCCCCGGTCGGCTACTCCGGCGGGTTGGCGGGTCGAAGCGCGCTTCGGATCTTCTCATAGTCGGCCGGGGTATCGACGTCCGGTGGCATGGGCCGGTCCAGGGCCACCCACTCCACGCGCGTCGGGTCCCGGGCGATGACGGGCCGCGCGCCCCTATCTCCTTCGAGGGCCAGGAGCTCGGGAAAGATCACGCGATCGAACAGCACCGGGTTGCCCGCGCCATCCTGGTAGCGGGGCGCGACGATGGGCCGGCCGCTCGCGCGGTGGGCCGCCAGCAGGCCCGGGATGATGTCCGGCGCCAGGCCCGGCTGGTCGCCCAGGGCGATCACCACCGCGTCCACCGCCGCGGGCAGCGCGGCGACGCCGGCGCGCACCGAGCCCGCCTGCCCCGCCTCGGGCGTCGGGTTGACCACGATGCGCACGTCGAGGCCGGTCAGCGCCGCCTCGATCGCGGCCGGGTCCGGCCCCGTGACGACGAGCACCGGATCGAGGCCGGCCGCCCGCACGCCCTCCACGGCGTGCCGGACGAGGGGTCGTCCACCCACCGGGAGCAGCAGCTTCGCCTGCCCCATCCGCCGCGAGAGCCCGGCGGCCAGTACCACCGCCGCGGTCACGCCCGCGCTCCAAAGAAGAACCCCGCGGG
>DATFAJ010000284.1:0-4950 GCA_035254745.1 Candidatus Methylomirabilota bacterium
GGGCCTCGTCGAGCATCGGCAGGAACCAGTGCCAGACGTGGATCATGCGATCCCACACCTCGAGCGTCGCGTCGACGCCCGCCGTCTTCGCCCGGTCCGCGAGCTGCACCGCGTCGTCCAGGAGCACCTCGTCGCTACCCACGTGGATCAGGAGCGGCGGCAGGCCGCGCAGGTCGGCGAAGAGCGGCGAGGCGAGCGGTGTTTGCGCCGCGGTGGCGCCGAGGTAGGCGCGGGCCATCTCGTCGATTCCGGGCCGCTTCACGATGGGATCGACCGCCGCCCGGGTGCGGTAGCTCGCGCCGCTGAACGTCAGGTCCACCCACGGCGAGATGCAGATGCCGCCCGCGGGCAGGGGCAGGCGGGCGTCGCGCAGGGCGAGCAGGGTGGCCACCGTGAGCCCACCGCCGGCGGAGTCGCCGCCGATGACCACATGCCCCGGGGCGACGCCCTGCTCGAGGAGCCAGCGGTACGCCGCGGTCACGTCGTCGACCGCCGCCGGGTACGGGTGCTCGGGGGCCAGGCGGTAGTCGAGGAGTAGCGCACTGGCCTGGCCGGCCGCCGCGATGGCCGCGGCCAGGTGGCGGTGGGAGCGCGGCGAGCCGATCACGTAGCCGCCGCCGTGGAGGTACAGCACCACGCGCCCGGCCACCGCCCCCGGGGGACGCAGCCACTCCGCGGGGGCGACGGGGGCGCTCACGCGCTCGACCTTGATCTCGGGCGGGGTCGGAAAGACCTTCTCGGCGCGCTCGTACTGGGCGCGCCGCTCCGCCACGGTCAGCGAGTCGGACGGGGGAAGCTTCGCCAGGTGCGCGCGCACGACGTCGATGCCACGGTCGGCCATGTCGGCCCTCCTTGCCGCCGAGCTTAGTCGCGCGCGGCGCGCGATACAAGACCGGGAGGCGCCGGACGTGGCAGAATGGCGCGATGCCAACCGACCCGCCCCCGGCCGCGCCCGCCTTCCTCTACGGAACCGCCTGGAAGGAGGACCGGACTCCGGCCCTGGTCGAGCTGGCCGTCCGGAGCGGCTTCCGCGGCATCGACACCGCGAACCAGCGGCGGCACTACTTCGAGGCCGGCGTCGGGCAGGGGCTGGCCGCGGCCTACCGGGCGGGCGTGGTCGCGCGAGGGGATCTCTTCCTGCAGACCAAGTTCACGTACCAGCCGGGCCAGGATCACCGGCTGCCCTACGATCCGGCCGCCGAGCTCTCCACCCAGGTCGCCCAGTCGATGGCCAGCTCGCTCGAGCACCTGGGGACCGACCACGTGGACAGCTACGTCCTCCACGGCCCGGCCTCCGGCTACGGCTGGAGCGACTACGACGTCGAGGTGTGGGGCGCGATGGCGGCCGAGCGCGACGCGGGCCGCACCCGGGGGCTCGGGGTGAGCAACGTCTCGCTGCTCCACCTCCGGCAGCTGGCCGCCACCGGCGCCCCGATGCCGGCCTTCGTGCAGAACCGCTGCTTCGCCCGGCGCGGCTGGGACCGCGACGTGCGCTTGTTCTGCCGCGAGCGCGGGATCGTCTACCAGGGGTTCTCGCTCCTCACCGCCAACCCGGAGGTGCTCGGTCACCCGCTGATCGCCCGCATCGCGGCGCGCGAGCGGGCCACGCCCGCGCAGGTGGTGTTCCGCTTCGCGCTCGCGGTCGGGATGCTGCCGCTCACCGGCACCTCGGACCGCGAGCACATGACGCAGGACCTGGCGAGCGCGGCGCTCACGCTCTCCACCGACGAGGTGGAGACGATCGAGTCGATGGCCGGCTGACGCCGGATCGCCCGAGACCGGAAAGGACCCGTATGCGATACCGCAAGGGATCGATGATCGTGGCCGCGCAGCCGGAAGCCACCGAGGCCGGGGCCGACATCCTGAGAGCGGGGGGCAACGCGGTGGACGCCGCGATGGCCTGCGCGCTGGTGCAGGGCGTGGTGGACCCGATGATGTGCGGGCTGGCCGGCTTCGGCAGCTGCGGCATCGTGATGCCCGCCACCGGGTTCCACGGCTACATCGACTTCCACGCCCCCGCGCCGCTCGCGGTCCGCCCCGAGATGTGGGCCGACCGGATCGAGTCCGAGGCCCGCGACGGCTACGGCTTCATCCTGCGCGGTCGGGTCAACGACATCGGCTACCAGTCGATCTGCGTGCCCGCGAGCCTGCGGGCCTACCGCGACGCGCACCGGGAGCACGGCCGGCTGCCGTGGGAGCAGATCGTGGAGCCGGCGATCGCGTGGGCCGAGGGCGGGTGGACGGTGCGGCCACACGTGGGCTCGTGGTGGGCGGAGGACGGGCAGATGGGCCGGGCCGCGAACCACGAGCGCCTGGCCTTCACGCCGGCCTCCCGCGCGCTCTACTGCCGACCCGACGGCACCCCCAAGCGGGTGGGGGATCGCGTGGTCAACCGCGATCTCGGCCAGACCCTGCGCCTGGTGGCCAAGCACGGCGACGAGATCTTCTACGAGGGCGAGATCGCCCACGCCATCGTCGCGGACATGCGGCGGCACGACGGGCTGCTCGGGGCCGCTGACCTCTCGGGCTGGCGCACCGTCCGCAACGCGCCGCTGTGGGGGACCTACCGCGACTACCGTGTCTCGACCAACCGGCCGCCGGGGGGCGGGGTGATGCTGCTCGAGATGCTGAACACGCTGGAGCCCTTCGCCCTCGGTCGGCTGGAGCACAACTCGGTCGAGTATCTCCGGATCGTGGCGGAGGCGATGAAGCGCGCGACCATCGACAAGGATCGCCACGTGGGCGATCCGCGGTTCGTCGACGTGCCGGTGGAGCGCCTCACCGGCAAGGCGTACGCGGCCGGGCTCGCGGAGGAGATTCGCGCCGGCAAGAAGGCCCGGGTGCCCCGGCTCAACGCGGGCGCCCCGCGGCCGGACACCACCCACGTCTCGGTGATCGACGCCGACGGCGGGTGCGTCACCATGACCCACTCGCTCGGCATGCCCTCCGGCGTGATCACCGACGGGCTCGGCTTCATGTACAACGGCTGCATGGGCGTCTTCGACCCGCGCCCGGGCCACGCCGGGAGCCTGGCCCCCGGCAAGGCGCGCTTCAGCTCGGTGGTCCCGTCCGTCGTGTTCCAGGGGGAGCGGCCGCACATCGTCATCGGCGCGCCCGGCGCGACCCAGATCGCGATGGGCGTGCTCCAGGTGCTGCTGAACGCGATCGACTTCGACATGACCATGGTGGAGGCGGTCAGCGCGCCCCGCTTCTCGGCGACGAGTGACGCCATCGACGTCTCCAACCGCATCCCCCGCGGCGTGCAGCGCGAGCTCGAGGCCCAGGGCTACGAGGTGGTGCGTAGCCCCAACACCTACGGCTTCGCGGCGGTGCACGCGATCCGCGTGCATCCGGACGGGCTCGACGGGGGCGCGGACCCCGGCCACGACGGCATCGTGCTGGCGGTCTGAGATACACGACTTCTCAGGCACTTCGGGTCGATGACGCTCGTTCGCCGCTGCGACGCGGGCTCTCAGACTCCTCACCACCTGCTGGGCGAATGGGCGCGATTCGAATGCGCCGGAGGGCGTCGATCGCGCCCTGAGCCTCCCCGCGTTCCTCCCCACCCCTTCCGCCGGGTTAGCGGGGCACGACGGACCACGTGAGCGCCGCCGCCTGCTGCAGCACCCGATGGAGGCGCCGCGCCCTGGCCCGCGCCCTGTGACTCCCGAGGGCCGGGGCGTCGTGATTGACAGGTCTCGGGCGCCCGCCTACCGTGGTCCGCGACCGACCGGCGGCACCGAAAGGAGACCCCGAGCGATGGCGTGCAGGACGGCCCCGATGGATTCCACCTGGACGCCCGAGATGCCTCGCCGCGCCTTCCTGGCAATCACGGCGGGCGGCCTCCTCGCCGCGCCGCTCGCCGCCGAGGGGCAGCAGGCGGGAAGTCCCGTCCGGCTAGGGTTCCTGCCGCTGGGTTCACCGTCCAGCACGTACGACCAGTCGCTCGTCAACGCGTTCCGACAGGGCTTGCGGGAGGCTGGCCTCGTAGAGAATCGCGACGTCGTACTCGATGTCGTGTGGATCAGCAGCGAGCCTGAAACCTATCAGGCGGTCGATGACCTGATCGAGCGTAAGGCCAATCTTCTGATACCCTGCGGTTCAAGCGCGTCGGTGGCGGCGATGCGCCAGACGAGGACGATTCCCATCGTATTCGTCAGCGTCGGCAACCCAGTCGGCATCGGGCTCGTTAAGAGCCTCTCACGCCTAGGCCGCAACGTCACGGGGTTCAGCGACATGCTTGCGGAGCTGAGCGGTAAGTACGTGGAGCTCGCCAACGAGCTGGGCAAGCCGCACGCGCCAATCGACTACCTGTGGCATACCTTGTGGCCAGATGGCCAATACAGGTTTCGGGCTACTGAGCGAGCCGCTAAGTCGCTTGGTGTGAAGCTTCGCTCGCGAGGGATTGGCGACATCGGCGAAGTGGACCATGTCATGGCCGCGATGAAGAGCGAGGGCGAGGTAACGCTCGTCATTCAGCCCAGCCCGTTCACGTTCCGGCAACGACATCGGCTCATCGACGCCGCGATGAAGCATGGCCTGGGGACAATATATCCATTCCCGGCCGCCGCAAGCGACGGCGCAATGATCGCGTTTGGCCCGGACTACGTGCACATGTATCGTCGGGTTGGCTCCTACGTGAACCGAATCGTCAATGGGGCAAGACCAGCTGACCTTGCCGTGCAACAGCCCACCAAGTTCGATCTGGTCATCAACCTCAAGACCGCCAAGGCCCTCGGCCTGACGGTCCCGCCGGCGCTCCTGCAGCGGGCGGATCAGGTGATCGAATGATGGACCGGCGGACGTTCATCGGCACGCTCACCGGTGGCCTCCTCGCCGCGCCGCTCGCCGCCGAGGCGCAGAAGTCGGAGAGGATGGCTCGCGTGGGAATTCTCGGCCTCGGTCCAGCTCCGAGCCCACAGGAGTTGGCGCGGTCGGTCTCGACGAATC
>DATFAJ010000285.1:0-4512 GCA_035254745.1 Candidatus Methylomirabilota bacterium
GCTTCGACAGCCGCCGCCGCGTGCTCGGAGTCGTCGCCTGGTTCATGAACGCGCGCTCGCGCGCGACCTCCATCTGCACCGGCGACCAGGCGATCTTCGTGCGGCGCGCCGCCTTCGAGGCGGTCGGCGGCTACCCGGACATCGCGCTGATGGAGGACATCGAGCTGTGCCGGCGCCTCAAGGCTCGCGGGCGCCTGGCCGCCCTGCGCGCCCGCGTGACCACCTCGGCCCGCAAGTGGGAGCGGGAGGGCCCGCTCCGGACCATCGGCCTCATGTGGACGCTGCGCCTGCTGTACTTCTGCGGGGTCGCCCCCGGGCGCCTGCACCGCTGGTACTATGGACCGCCAAGGGAGAGCCAACCATGAGCGATCACACCGACGACCAGGTGGTGCAGACGGCAACCGGGCTCGGCTACGTGGACCTGGTCGAGGGCACCGGGGCCCGGCCGAAGAGCGGCGATACCGTGAGCGTGCACTACACCGGCTGGCTCAAGAGCGGGACGAAGTTCGACAGCTCGGTGGACCGCGGCAGCCCGTTCGAGTTCCCGGTCGGCAAGGGGCGCGTCATCAAGGGCTGGGACGAGGGCGTCATCTCGATGAAGGTGGGCGGCAAGCGGAAGCTGATCATCCCCGCGCACCTGGGCTACGGCGACCGGGGAGCCGCCGGAGTCATCCCGCCGGGCGCCACGCTCATCTTCGAGGTCGAGCTGCTGGGCATCCGCTGAGCCCGGTACGTTTCTTGAGCGCGCCGGGGTCGCCGTGGTGTAATCCCGGTGGCGTCAAGTCCACGTCACCCAGGAGGCCCGTCATGAAGCGATTGATTGCCCTGCTCGTCGCGGTGCTGTTCTCGACCGGCATGCTGGCCGCTCCGACCGTCTGGGCCCAGGCCCCGAAGGCCGCGCCGGCGCCGGCCAAGAGCGACACCAAGCCCGCGGCCAAGGACGACAAGGCAGCGCACGAGCCGCTGGACCTGAACACGGCTAGCGAGGCCGATCTCAAGACGATCCCGGGCATCGGCGACGCCTACGCCAAGAAGATCGTCCAGAACCGACCCTACAAGCGGAAGGACGAGCTGGTGCAGAAGAAGGTGCTACCGAAGGCGACCTACGACAAGATCAAGGACCACGTCATCGCGAAGCAGAACTGAGCGCGCGCGCGAGCTCCGCCACCACCCGCTGGACCTCGTCGCCTCCGCCGGTCATCGCGAGCGGCCGCGCCGCGGGGCTCCACGGGGTCCAGCGCGGCAGGTGGGCGGGCGGGAACAGGATGACGCTCGGCGCGCCGACCGCGGCGGCGAGGTGGCTGATGCCGGAGTCGCCGCCGAGGTAGGCGCGCGAGCCGCCGAGCGTGAGCGCGAGCGCGGGCAGCTCGGGCTCCACGAGCCGCTCGACGGGCCGATCCAGCCGGGCCAGCAGCGCCTCGACGGCCGCGCGGTCGGCCGGCCCCTGATGGACGATGACCGGCAGGCCGTGTTGCGCGGCGGCCGCCGCGATCACCGCCGCGAAGCGCTCCGCGGGCCACTGCTTCCACGCGCCGCCGCTGCCCGGGTGGACTATCAAAGCGGCTGATCCGGGCCGCGCCCCGGCCGGCCGGATCGGCGCCACCGCTAGGCTCTCCGCGAGCGTCGGGGCGGGGACCGTCGCCAGCAGGTGGCGCCACACCGGCGTGTCGTCCTCGGGCACCGGCGGGGCCACCACCGGATCGGTCGTGAGCGCGGCGAGGCGCGCGCGATACGTCGCGTCGCGCGAGCCGAACCACGAGACGACGCGCGTGAAGCCGCCCAGGAACGCGGTCACCGGAGGCGGCGCGGGCGCGTCGGTGAAGAGCACCTCGAGGCCGAGCCCGTCGAAGCCCCGCGACTCGTCGGCGACCCCGAGGGCCACCAGCAGACGGCCGAGCCGCGGCTGGCCCGCGAAGGTGAGCCGCCCCTGCGCGCGCAGGCCGCGCAGCGCGGGCACCGCCTGGAGCACGTCGCCGAGCGCGCCCGGATGGATGATCAGGATCCGGGATTCCACTTGACCTCCTGCGCAGCCGCTCGTAGCATCCAGCCACCATGAAATTCGCCCTCTTCACCGGCATGAGCGGAACCACGTGGGACGAGGTGCTGGCCCTCTGGCAGCACGGCGATCGGACCGGCTGGGACGCGGCCTGCGTCACCGATCACTTCATGCCGAACACCGCGGACCGGGTCGGCGACACGCTCGAGTGCTGGACCGCGCTCGCGGCCCTCGCCGCGCGGACCGAGCGGATGCGCGTCGGCACGATCGTGAGCGGCAACACCTATCGGCATCCCGCCCTCCTCGCCAAGATGGCGGCCAACGTCGACATCATCTCGCGGGGCCGCCTGATCTGCGGCATGGGCGCGGGCTGGCAGGAGAACGAGCATCGCGCCTACGGGATGGACTTCTACACCACCCGCGAGCGGCTCGAGCGGCTGGACGAGGCGTGCCGGGTGCTGAAGGCGCTCTGGACCGAGGCGCGCGCGAGCTACAAGGGCCGCTTCTATCGCCTCGACGACGCGCCGCTGATGCCCAAGCCGGTGCAGAAGCCGCACCCGGAGCTGATGATCGGCGGGGGCGGCGAGAAGGTCACGCTGCGCATCGCGGCCCAGCACGCCGATCACTGGAACGTGTGGGGCGGGCCGGCCACGCTCACCCACAAGGGACGGATCCTCGACGAGCACTGCGCGAAGGTCGGCCGCGATCCGAAGCAGATCCTGCGCTCGGCGGTGATGGTGCTGGGCTTCGCGGACGACCGGGCCGGAGTGGAGCGCATCCAGCAGTCCTACATGAAGCGCATGGGCGCCGACGAGACCAAGGCCCGTGACACGGTGCTGGCGGGCAGCGCGAGCGAGATCCGCGACAAGCTCGGCAAGCTCCAGGCCGCCGGGGTGGGCATGCTCTTCATCCCCACGTTCCTGCTCCCCACCGATCGACTCGGCGCGCTCGATCGGTTCATGACCGAAATCGCCCCCTCCTTCCGCTAGCAGGCCGCTGAAAAAGGCCCATCTGCTTCGTTGACGCCCTCGCCGGCACGCTCAACGTACAGAGAGTACGCTTCGCGTGCCGGCTTCGGGCGTCGCCTCGCAGCTGGACCTTTTTGAGCGGCCTGCGCGCTCCTCCGCACCGGGCTAGCGCGCGGCGCCGGACGCGGTCGCGCGGTAGTGGGCGCTGATCTCGCCGAGCGAGGCGATCCAGATGCGCGGGGTGTGGCGCACGTGGTCGATCAGCTCGCGCAGGCACGCCAGGCGCGAGGGCCGCCCGATGATCTGGGGATGGAAGGTGAAGTTGGTCATCCCGCGCGCCTCGGTGATCCCCTCGAACTCGGTGAGCCACCCCTGCAGCACCGGCCCCGGCGGCTGCATCGAGCGCTGCCCGGTGAACATGAAGTAGGGCGCGTCGTCGAGGACCCACGAGACCGGGAGCTCCACCAGCGCGCGCCCGCCCGCGGGCTCGTGCAGGTAGGGCGAGAGCCGGTCCATCATGTTCGACGAGTAGTCGAAGCCGTGGCGGCCGAGCAGGCCGAGGGTCTCGGCCGAGAGCTGCCAGGCGGGAGCCCGGTAGCCGAGGGGCCGCTTCCCGCCGAGGCGCGTCAGCACCTCGAGGCTCCGGACGAGGATCGCCTCCTCGCGCTCGACGGGCAATTCGCTGACGCGCTCGTGCTCGTCGCCGTGACAGCCGATCTCGTGGCCGCCGTCCGCGATGGCGCGCACCGCGTCCGGATGGTGCTCGGCCACCCACGCCGGGATGAAGAAGGACGCGCGGATCTCGTTGGCCCGCAGCAGGGCGAGGATCCGGGGCAGCGCCTCCACCGGTCCGAAGCGCCCCTGCGACAGCGTGACCGGCTCGTGGACCCCGCGCGCCATCCACAGGGTCTCGGCGTCGAGGTCGAAGGTGAAGGCGCACGCGGCGCGCGCGTCACGGGGCCAGCGCGGAGAGGGCGGGATCTCGAGAGCCATCGCGCACGCATTGTAGCCGATGGCGCCCGCGCGGGGCCAGCGCGGCGCGGCGGGGAGAAAAATCCGCGTACGGTATAGTGGAACTCTATGGGCGGCTCGACGGAGATCATCCGCCGTCTCGAGGACAGCGTCGGCCGCGCCCTGGTGGGCAAGCCCGAGGTGGTCCGGCTGGCGGTCATCGGCCTGGTGGCGCGCGGGCACCTGCTGATCGAGGACGTGCCCGGGGTGGGCAAGACCACGCTGGCCGCCGCCCTGGCCCGCTCGATCGGGGCCTCGTTCCAGCGCATCCAGTTCACCTCCGACATGCTGCCCTCCGACGTGCTCGGGGTCTCGGTGTGGGAGCCCAAGAGCGGCGAGTTCGTGTTCAAGCCGGGCCCGCTGTTCACCAACATCGTGCTGGCCGACGAGATCAACCGCACCACGCCCAAGACCCAGTCGGCCCTGCTCGAGGCCATGAACGAGGCCCAGGTCTCGCTCGACCACTCGACGTACCCGCTGCCGCGCCCGTTCATGGTGCTGGCCACCCAGAACCCGCGCGAGTACGAGGGCACGTTC
>DATFAJ010000286.1:0-3540 GCA_035254745.1 Candidatus Methylomirabilota bacterium
GACGATCGCGCGGGCGAGCCAGCGCTCGGTCAGCCCGAGCGAGCGCTCGGTCTCGGCCGCGGTGGCCGGGTGGGCCAGGCACTCGTCGAGCGGGTGCAGCACGTCGACGCCCAACGCGTGCTGCACCGCCACGCACGACTCCGGCGTGAGCGTCCGCAGGGAGCCGTCCACGTGAGAGCGGAACTCTACCCCCTCCTCCCCGATGCGCCGCAGCTTCGAGAGACTGAAGACCTGGAAGCCGCCGGAGTCGGTGAGGATCGGGCCGTCCCAGCCCATGAAGCGGTGCAGACCGCCCAGCTCGCGCACCAGCTCGTGTCCCGGCCGCAGCATCAGGTGATAGGTGTTGGCCAGCACGATCTGGGCGCCCGCGGCGAGGAGATCCGAGGGGGCCAGGCTCTTGACCGAGCCCTGGGTCGCCACCGGCATGAAGGCCGGCGTATCGACCGGCCCGTGCGCGGTGAGCATGCGGCCGAGCCGCGCGGCGCCGTCGGTCTTGGCGAGCTCGAAGCGGAAGGGCCCCATGACTCAGACGATCAGCATGGCGTCGCCGTACGAGTAGAAGCGATAGCGCGCGGCCACCGCGTGCCGATACGCGGCCAGGACCAGGTCGCGCCCGGCAAAGGCGGACACTAGGACGAGCAGGCTAGAGCATGGCAGGTGGAAGTTGGTGACGAGCGCGTCCACCACGCGGAACCGGTGACCGGGCCGGATGAACAGCTCCGCGGGCCCGGTGCGTGCCCGCACGCGTCCGTCCTCGGCCGCCGCCCACTCGAGTGCCCGCGTGGTCGTCGTCCCCACCGCGACGACGCGACGTCCCTCGCGTCGCGCCCGCTCGACCGCCTCCGCGGTCTCCTCGGGGATGTCGATGGGCTCGGCCTCGAGGCGGTGGTCCTCCACCCGGCCGGCGCGGATCGGACGGAACGTGCCGGGCCCGACGTGCAGCGTGAGGTAGTGGACCGGCACGCCGCGCCCGGCAAGCCGCGCGAGCAGCTCGGGCGTGAAGTGTAGGCCCGCGGTAGGCGCCGCCACCGAGCCCTCCTCGCGCGCGTACACCGTCTGGTAGCGCTCGCGATCCTCGGGCTTGGGCGCGTCGTGCCGGCCGATGTAGGGCGGCAGCGGCGGCAGCCCGTGGCGCTCCATCAGCTCCCGCACCGGCCACGGCGCCTCGATGGCCACGACCCGCGTGCCCTCGCTTCCCTCCCCCACCACGCGCGCCCGCGCAGCGCCCCCGGCCAGATCCACGGTAGCTCCCACGCGGCACCGGCGGCCCGGACGCACCATCGCCTCCCACCGCTCGTCCTCGACGGGACGCAGCAGCAGGAGCTCCACCGCGCCCCCGCCCTCCACCGCCGTGCCCAGGAGTCGAGCCGGGATCACCCGGCTCCGGTTCGCGACCAGGCAATCCCCGGGTTGCAGCAGCTCCGGCAGCTCGGCGAAGCGGCGATCCTCCCACACACCGGACGCCCGCTCCAGGACCAGCAGCCGCGAAGCATCCCGCGGCTCCGACGGCTCCTGCGCGATCAGCTCGGAGGGCAGCTCGTAGTCGAACAGCGAAACATCCATCGCGACTGCAAGTGTAGCCCACGCGTCACGAACCGAAGAGGCCGACCTGAGCGGACGGCGGCGCCGAGTGGCAAGGATCGACCTCGCGGAGTTTCGGGGCGTCGGGCGTCCGCGGGAGGCGGCCTGCCCGGGACCGTGGCTTCTGCGCGTTGCCGAAGCCGCCGACATCCCATCTCGTGGCTCGATCGTGGCGCCATCCAGGGATGCGAGTCAGCGTGTCCCGGGCAGGCCGCCTCCCGCGCACGCCCGACGCCCCGCCTCGCGCGACGGCTACCCGATCCGCGCGCCCGGCGACACCTCGAAGTCCGGCCGCAGCAGGATGACCTCGCCGCTCTCGCCGTAAGCGCCCAGCACGAGCACCTCCGACACGAACGGCCCGATCCGCTTCGGCGGGAAGTTGACGACCGCGACGACGAGGCGTCCCACCAGCGCGGCCGGCGAGTAGCGGTCGGTGATCTGCGCGCTCGACCGCTTCACGCCGAGCGGCCCGAAGTCGATCGACAGCTTGAGCGCCGGCCGCCGCGCCTCGGGGAACTCCTGGGCGTCGATCACCACGCCCACGCGCATGTCGACGCGCTCGAAGTCCTCCCAGGAGATCGTCACGCCGGCCGGCGGCTCAGCGGACGGCCGAGACGGGGGAGGACGTGGGCAGCGTCGACAGGGTGGCGCCCGGATAGTAGTAGAGGACGATCCGCTGCGCGGCGTAGCCCTGGTCGGCCATGGTCTTGGCGCTCCACTGGTCGAGCCCGACGCCGTGCCCGTACCCGCGTCCCACGAAGCGCGCCATCGGCCCCACCACCGCCACCGCGAAGAGCGTGCTCTTGAGCGTGTCGTAGCCCACCAGGCGTCGCAGGTCGTTGCCCCGCAGGGTCACCGTGCCCGCGGTGCCGCGCACCGCGATGCGGGCCACCCGCAGGGACACGCTGCGCTCGAGCACGTCGAGGGCGACCACCCGTCCGATCGAGATCCCGCCCCGCAGCAGGGCCGCCGACAGCTCGGCGAGCGGCAGCTCGAGACGCCAGCGCTGGTGCGGCGACTCCGAGGGGAACTCGACCCGGACCGGCTTCAGCGCCGGCATGTTCGAGGCCGCGAAGACCACCCGCGGGTCCTCGGTGTAGCCGCCGCTGTCGGTGTGGTAGAAGGCGGGGAACAGCTCGCCCTGCCAGAGCAGCACCTGTCCCGCGGTCTCCCGCACCGCGGTCCACACCACCGAGTCGGCCGGCACCCGTCCCACGTACTGCTGGTTGAGCGTCGAGGCGACCAGGTGGTAGGCCTTCTCCGCGTTGAGCCGTCGATGGTAGGCCGCGTAGGTGCGGGCCACGATCGCCTGGGCCTTCAGCATCTCGAGCGGCATCTTGTCCCCGGCCTCGGCCTTGACCGCGCCGGCCAGGTAGTCCTCCAGCGGCAGCTCGTTGACCAGGGTCAGCCCGTCGCCGCCCTTCATGATCTCGAGCGCGCCCGGGTACTCGCGGTTGTTCACGCGCAGGAAGCCGACGTCGGCGGGGGCCAGGCGCAGGCCGTCCACGCGGCGCCCGGCGACCTCGATGACGCCGTTCTTGAGCGTGGCGCGGAGCCACGTGGGGGAGTCGTTCACCACCGAGCGGCCGGTGAGATCGCTCACCATCATCGGCCCGCCGCCCACCTCGATGGTCCGGAGCCCCTCGCCGATGGCCACCCGGATGTCGCCGGCCGCCAGCGCGGGCCCCGCGGAGAGGAGCACGGAGAGCAGCAGGGAGAGCAGCAGCGCCGACACGAGCAGCGCGCGGGGGGCGCGCGTCAGCGCCGGCCGAAGAGCGTGAAGAGGAGCGTGAGCACGATCGAGATCACGAGGCAGGTCACGACCGGGAAGTAGAAGGACCAGTTCCCGCGCTGGATGTAGACGTCCCCCGGCAGTCTTCCGAGCCATGGCACCTTTCCCGACAGGTTTCCCGCGACGAGCAGGATCAATCCCAGGCATACCATCAGGGCGCCGAATCC
>DATFAJ010000287.1:0-2077 GCA_035254745.1 Candidatus Methylomirabilota bacterium
GACGTGCGGCTCGACCTCCTTCTGGACGAAGGCCCGCACCGCCTGCCGGAACATGTCGTGGTGCTCGTCGAAGATCTTCATGCGCTCGAGTCTACTCCGGCCTACTCCCGGTCGTCACCCCAGCGGGCCTTGACCGCGTCCCGGTCCACCGAGCCGTCGGCGCCCCGCGGCAGGGCCTCGGTGAACACCACCACCTGCGGGCGCTTGAAGCGGGCGATGCGGTCGCCGACGAAGTCACTCACCTGCTGGGCGGTGGGCCGGGCCCCGCCCGCGATCTCCACCACCGCCTTGACCGCCTCGCCCCAGCGCGGGTCCGGCACGCCGTAGACGCAGACCCCGGTGACCCCGGGCATCTGCACCACCACGGTCTCGACCTCGGCCGGGTAGACGTTCTCCCCGCCCGGCTTGATCAGCTCCTTCTCGGGCTTGCGCTTGACGTAGTGCAGGTAGCCGTCGGCCTCGAGCCGCCCCACGTCGCCGGTGTGGTGCCAGCCGTTGCGGAAGGTGTAGGCGGTCACGTCCGGCTGGGCGAAGTAGCCCTGGAAGACGAGCGGCCCGCGGACCACGATCTCGCCGGGGGTACCGACCGGCACCTCGCGATCGTAGTCGTCGACCAGTCGCACCTGGGCCGCGGGCACCGGACGTCCGGAGGCGCCGGGCTTGTCGACCACCCGCTGGATCGTCACGAACCCGCTCGTCTCCGACTGGCCGAAGCCGGTCCAGAACCGAGCTCCGGTCTTCTCGTGCAGGCGCTGGATGGTCTGGGGCGCGTCGAGCCCGGAGACGTGGGTCAGGCTCGGGAGCACGCTCCCGACCTTCTCGGCTGCGTCGAGCAGGCTCGCGAGCACGGGGGGAAAGTCGGAGACGTGGGCGACCCGGTACCGGTCGATCAGGCGCACCGCCTCGTCGGCGTCGAAGCGCGGCATCACCACCACCGCGGCCCCCGCGTGCAGGTGGGCCAGCGACATCCCCAGCGCGGTCACGTGAAAGAGCGGTAGCACCGCCAGGTACGGGTCCCGGGCGGTGAGGCCGAGGGAGGCGATGGCGGTGAGGTTGGCGGTGAGGATGTTGGCGTGGGTGAGCACCGCGCCCCGCGGGATCACGTCCACCGCCGCGGTGGAAATCACCGCGAACGCGGCGTCGGGCTCGACCTCGGCGGGCGGCGGCGCGCCCGGGCGGTAGAGCGCGCCGAACGCGGTGAAGCCGGGCCCGGCCTCCGCGCCCAGCTGGTAGCGGTGCGGCACCGCCTTCGCCTCGAGCCAGTCGGCGACCAGCGGCCGCGTGGTCGCGTCGACCACCATCATGGTGGGCCGGGCGCGCTCCACCACGCGCTCCACCTCCGGCCCGGTGAGCCGCCAGTTGATCGGGTAGGCGATGATCCCCTGGCGAGCGCAGGCGCCGTAGAGGTCGACGTAGGCCGCGTCGTTCTGGGCGAGGACGCACACCCGCTGGCCGTGCTCGATCCCGAGGGCCGCCAGCCCTCCGGCCAGCTCGTCGACCCGCCGCTGCAGCTCCCCGAACGACACCGTCCGGTCGCCCTGGATCAGCGCCGGGGCGTCGCGGTGGACCGCGGCCCCCCGCGCGATCATGTCGTAGACGGTGAAGGCGTGGACGCTCAGCTGAGCCACCGCTTTCTCCGCTTGTAGTGCTTCACGTCGCGGTAGGACCTGCGCGCGCCCACCTCGGTGAGCCCGAGGTAGAACTCCTTGATGTCGGCGTTCGCGCGCAGCGCGTCCCCGGCGCCCTCGAGCACGATGCGGCCGTTCTCCATCACGTAGCCGTGCTCGGCGATGGCCAGGGCCAGGGTGGCGTTCTGCTCGACCAGGAGCACGGTGAGCTTCTGCTCGCGGTTCAGGCGCTGCACGATCTTGAAGATCTCCTCGACGAGCATGGGCGCCAGCCCGAGGGACGGCTCGTCGAGCAGGACGACCCGCGGATCGGCCATCAGGGCCCGGCCGATCACCAGCATCTGCTGCTCGCCCCCGGACAGGTATCCGGCCTGGACCGTGCGCCGCTCCTTGAGCCGGGGGAAGTACTGGAACACTCGCTCGATCCCGGTCGCCACCCGCTGGCGATC
>DATFAJ010000288.1:0-5667 GCA_035254745.1 Candidatus Methylomirabilota bacterium
GTGACCGGTGATCAGGATGACCTCGGTCTCGGGCGACCGCGTCTTGATGCTGCGCAGCAGGTCGAGCCCGGAGATGTCCGGGAGACGGCAGTCGACGATGGCCAGGTCCACCGGCCTCGGCTGGCCGATACGGGCGAGGGCATCCTGGCCGCGGTCGACCCGGTCCACATGGTGGCCGTGCTCCCGCAGGACGTCGCCCACGGTCTCCCGGATGACCGGGTCGTCGTCGATGACGAGGATGTCGGCGCCGGAGGCCATATGCGCACGAATGTGCACGGGAAGTGCCAGCCCCGGCACCGGGGCCATGCCCAAGAAATCAGCTACTTGAGTAGAATTGTCGCTATTTCCGAGTGGTTCTGGCTCGACAGCTTCATCGGTTTGACACTCCGAGCCAGCGCGACCCGGCCGGGTTCAGCGCTCGGCGCGCACCTCGGCGAAGACGTCGCGGGCGCAGATCATGGCTTCCCGGATGATGGGGACCCCGACGTAGCCCGACATGTGGATCAGCACCTCGATCAGCTCCTGCTCGGTCCAGCCCTGCCCGAGCGCCATGCGCAGGTGGATCCGGAGCTCGGGCTCCCGGCCGGTCGCCGCGTCGGACACCACGCACACCAGGGTCCGGGTCTTGAGGTCCAGGCCGGGGCGGGACCAGAGCGCACCGAACACGTTCTCGGTCGCCACGTCGATGAAGGTGCGCATGACCGGGTCCTGGTAAGTCGTCGCGTTCACGCGCTCCACGTACTTGTCGCCCAGCAGCCGGCGCCGGATCTCGTTGCCCTTGCGATGCAGCTCGCTCTCCGCCATGGAAGCCTCCTCGAGTGGGCGCGGACGCGCTAGCGCCCGCTCCGGGGACCGAAGAACCCGCCCTTGGGCCGGCCGTGGGCGTGGTAGTGGTCGGGGATGTTGCGCATGTTGTCGTCGATGTAGCACTCGCCGCCGAGGACCCGGGTGGCGATCTCGCGCAGCCGCGCGTGCATGTGGGTCAGGTGCTCGGCGGGCGGCTCGGTGCCGTGGTAGCGCCACACCACCATGGGCACGTCGCAGACGTCACACTCGGCGATCCAGCAGATGTCGTCCTCGTGGTGCCAGGGCGTGATCCGGGCCGCCCGGCACAGGTCGCATCCGCTGACGCGAGTGAAGGGAGCGGCGCCTCCTAGCCCCACAGGGCGCGCATGACGTGGACCGCGACGCGACGGTTGTAGTCGCGGACGAGGCGGCGGATGCGGAACAGGTCGAGCACCCACCACGCGGCGAGCCCGCCCAGCGTGAGCCAGAACAGCACCTGCAGGCCCCGCTTGCGCAGGTAGAGGTAGTGCCAGCCGAGGGGCAGGAACAGCAGCGCGACCAGCGGCGACTTCGCCTGCGCGCGATAGCGCCAGAGGAACGCGCGCTGCTGATCGGGCGTGAGGTACGCGAGCTGCTCGCGCACCGTGCGGGACAGCGAGGACGCGACCGACGGAGGAATGGTGAGGCTGCGGTCACCGCGCGCCTCGGGCCCGCGCCGGGCCGCCGCGCGCTCGGGCGGCGGGGCGGACGGCTTGCGGAATACCGACGATTCTCGCTCCGGCTGTGTCCGGCTCATGCCGACTCTCCCACTGGGTCGCGAGGGAGCAAGAACGGCGCCAGCCGAGCGGGTCAAGCGGGGCTTGAACTTAGCCGCGGGTCGTTGATCGGCGCTTCTCACGTGTCACTCCGGTCGTCCACAGGAGGACGGTTGCAGGGAATTGCAGAGGTGTCAATTCCTGACATCCGGCCACACCACCATGCCGGTTCCCGAGCGCCAGGCGATCGCGGGCATGTACGCGAGCACCTCGGCCGGGCCGGTCGTGAATGCGAGCGCCACGATCCACGCGAGCAGCTCCGCGGTTCCCCCGGAGCCGGCGGCCTCCATGCGCTCGAGCGTGCACTCGCGCACCAGCGTCTCGTGATCACCCTTGCCGAGCAGGTCCAGGAACCAGCGGTCGAACTCCTCGTCCACCCAGAAGTAGCGCGGCCCGCCCGGCTCGTGGGAGAGCCCGCCGGTCGCGAGCACCGCCACGCGCAGGGCGCCGGGGTACGCGTGCACCATCTCGCGCAGCGTGGTGCCCACCTCGTAGGCCCGCTGGGGCGTGGGGATCGGCGGCACGGTGCAGTTCATGGTCACCGGCACCAGCGCGATGTCGCCCTCCGGGTTCAGGTAGTGCATGGGCACCGAGACCCCGTCGTCGAACTGCATGTCGCGCAGGTACGCCAGCGCGAGCCGCCGCCGCGCGCCCTCGTTGACGAGGTAGCGGGCGAGCGCGGGATGGCCCGGGATGCGGTACTTCTCGAGCGCGAGCCACTCGTCGTACCAGTCGGCCGGGCCCACGTGCTCGGCCCCGATCCCGACCGTGTACTCGGGCGTGTTGTTGATCGGCCAGTTCAGCAGGTGGTCGTTGCTCACGAGCACGATGACGTCGGGTCGCGCGGCCCGGAGCCGGTCGCGCATCTCGCCGAGGGCGCGGCGGGCCTGCCGGCGCTGGTCCTCCGGGGCGCGATCGAACCATCCGGTGAGCCCGGGCGAGTGGGTCATCGCCATCGCGGCCACCACCTGTGCCATCGCTCAGCCCTGCCCCCGCGCGAGCCGCTCCTGCAGGCGGTCCGACGCGGCGGCCTCCTCGGGATACGCGCGGCGGTAGGCCTCGAGCGCGGGATGGGCGTTGCTGTTGGCGGAGGCCCCGTAGAAGAGGCGCAGGATCTGGGGGATGTAGTACTGGTGCACCCCCATCTCGTTCAGCCGCCGCACGTCCTTGTCCTGCAGCGCCTCCAGCTCCTCGCGGCTCAGGCCGAACTGTCGCGCGAGACCGGCGAGGTCCGAGAGCCAGCGCGCCCGGAGGGTGGCGTCGCGACGCACGTGGAAGATCATCTCGTTGAGCGGCAGGGTCTTGTCGCAGCGCTCCACGTTACCCATCGCGCAGCACCTTCGGGTTCACCTTGAGGAACATGATCACGCACCGCTCGGGCCCCGGGTTGCGCACGTCGTGGAGCACGCTCTGGGGAAACTTCACGATCGCCCCCGCCGGCACCACGACCTCCCGTCCGTCGATGGACATGTGAGCGGTGCCCTCGAGCACGAAGATCGCCTCCTCTTCGCGCGGATGCTGGTGCATCACGGTCGACTGGCCGGGCTCATAGCAGGCGATCTCCGACCAGAGCTGGTCGGTCTTGAAGAGCATCTTGCGCACGCGCCGGTCGGGGGCGAACGCCTTCAGCGCGTGCAGATCGAAGACCTGCGCCACACCGGTGGCGCGCGCGGTCGCCGTCTCGTCCATTGGCCCCGCATCATAACGCCCTCGCGGCGCGTCCGCCAGCGGCCGCTCGCGCGGGCGGCGCTCGACGCTGAGTTTCCCGTTGACATCCCCGGACCCCTTCAGTAGAAAGAGCCGACGGCCGTGCCACAACCCCCCGCCGCTTCCCCATCGGTTGCTCGTCGCTTCGCGCGATTCGTCTCGGGCCTGAGCCTGGATCACGTGCCGCCCGCGGTGGCGGCGCGGGCGTCCCTCCTCGCGCTCGACACGCTCGGAAGCTGTCTCGCGTCGTCCCGGGAGGACTTCGGCCGGGCGGTCACGCGCGCGGCCGAGCAGCTGGGGGGCGCGCCGGAGAGCACCCTGGTCGGGAGCAAGGCGCGGGTCGGCGCTCCCGCCGCGGTGCTCGCCAACGGCACGCTCGCCCACGGGCTCGACTTCGACGACACCCGCGAGGACGCCATCGTCCACACCGGCTGCGTCGCGGTGCCCACCGCGCTGGCGGTGGGCGAGGCGGTGGGAGCCTCGGGCCGCGCGGTGCTCGAGGCGATGATCGCCGGGGTGGAGGTGATGTGCCGGGTCGGCCTCGCGGTGCCCGGCCGCTTCCACGCCCGGCACTATCACCCCACCGCGCTCACCGGGAGCTTCGCGGCCGCCGCGGTGGCGGGGCGCCTCCACGGCCTCACCGAGGACCAGCAGGTCCACGCCTTCGGCCTCTGCGGCAGCCAGGCCGCCGGGATCATCGAGTACCTGGCCGACGGCTCCTGGACCAAGCGCCTGCACCCCGGCTGGGCCGCCCACGCCGGGGTGACCGCGGCGGTGCTGGCCCGCGCCGGGTTCACGGGGCCGGAGACCGTCTTCGAGGGCGCCCACGGCTTCTACGCGGCCTTCGCCGGCGGCCACGAGCCCGAGCGCCTGGAGGCGCTGCTGGCGACGCTCGGCCGGACCTGGGAGCTCGCCGCGCTGACCTTCAAGCCCTATCCGTGCGGCTCCATCGCGCATCCCTACATGGACTGCGCGGTCCGCCTGCGCGAGCGTCACCGCCTGCGCCCGGAGCAGATCGCCGAGGTCCGCTGCCGCACCGCGGAGGGGCCGATCCCGCGCCTGTGGGAGCCGCTCGCGGCGAAGCAGCGCCCCCGGAACGGCTACGCGGCCAAGTTCAGCCTGCCGTACCTGCTGGCCTCGATCCTGGTCAACGGGCAGGTCACGCTGGCCGACTTCACCGACGAGGCGGCCGGCAACGAGACGGTCCGGCGCGTGGCGGCCCGGGTGTACTACGACGTCGACCGGACCATCGACTACCCCCGCCACTTCATCGGCCACGTCGCGGTCCGGCTCGCCGACGGCACGCAGCTCGAGGAGCGGCAGGACCACCCGCGGGGCGGGCCGAATTTCCCGATGACGCGCGAGGAGCTCACCGCCAAGTTTCGCGGCAACGCGGTCCTGGCCGTCCCGGAGCCTCAGGCCGAGCGCGTCGTGGAGCTGGTCGACACCCTCGCGGGAGCGCCGCGCCTCGGCCCGCTCATGGACGCGCTCACCGCCTAGTCCCGCGCCCCCAAAGGAGCCCCGATGACTCACCGTCGATGCCCGATCGCCCCCCTGGCCGCCGTTCTGACCCTCTGGCTGACCTTCTGCCTGACTCTCTGGGCCGTCGAGGCGCAAGCGCAGGATCCACGGCTCGAGGCCGCGCGCAAGGAGGGCAAGGTCGTGTGGTACACCTCGCTGGCCCTGACGAGCGCGGAGAAGGTCGCCAAGCTCTTCGAGGCCGCCTACCCGGGCGTGAAGGTCGAGGTCCAGCGGACCGGATCGCAGCGGATCCTGCAGCGGATGATGCAGGAGCTGCAGGCCAACATCAAGAACGTCGACGTCGTCCACACCTCCGACGCCGGCCACTACGTCCTGTTGAAGGAGAAGAAGCTCCTGGCGCGCTACACCCCGGCGGGGGCGGACACGTTCGCGGCGGGCTTCAAGGACAAGGACGGCTATCACTACGGCCTCCGGGCGACCGTCAACGTGATCGCCTACAACACCAAGGCGATCCCCGCCGCCGAGGCCCCGCGCACGTGGAAGGACCTCCTCGATCCGAAGTGGCGCGGTCGTCTGGTCACCGCGCACCCGGGCTACAGCGGGGTCATCGCCACCCACGTGCTCGCGCTCGTGCACCTGCACGGCTGGGACTACTTCAAGGCGCTCGCCCAGAACAAGCCCATGCTGGTCCAGTCCGCGGTCGACCCGTCCGGGGTGGTGGCCTCGGGGGAGCGGCCGGTGGCGGTGGATGGCGGCGACTACACGTTCTACCAGGTCAAGAAGAAGGGCAATCCGGTCGAGATCATCTACCCGAAGGAGGGCGTGCCGCTCGTGGTCTCCCCCAGCGCGATCACGAGCTTCGCGCCCCACCCGAACG
>DATFAJ010000289.1:0-5025 GCA_035254745.1 Candidatus Methylomirabilota bacterium
CCCCTCTGGGGAGAGGGCAGGGTGAGGGGGCCGGAGGGTGAGGGGCCCAAGGGTGAGGGGCGCGGGAGAGTGAGGGGGCCCCAGGCTGAGGGCCGGCCGATCTACCTCACCGGCGCCCGCGTCGGGATCGACTCCACCACCGCGTCGAGATCCGCGTTGTCTCCCGCGAAGCTGTCCCGCCACTCGTAGCGGAGCCGGTCGCCCGGTCCCAGCACGAACGTCCCGCCCTGCTGGACCACGTCGCCCTGCCGCGCGCCCTGGCGAAAGCCCTGCGCGAAGGCTTTCACGCCCTTCCACACCGAGAGCGGGTGATAGGTGCTGGCCCAGCCGTGCACGAGCCCGGCGGTCCGGAAGGCGCGCAGGGTGGGATCCACGTAGAGCGCCCCTCCGTAGCCGGTGGCCTGCCGGAAGGCGGCGATATGCTCGGGCCGGGCCGGCCCGACCACCACGATCACGGCGCCGCGACGCTCGATCTCGGGCATCCGTGCCATCAGGCCAGCGACCTGCTGGCGGCAGAAGAGTCAGCCGAAGTGGCGGACGAAGGCCAGCACCACGGGCCGCTCGGCCCAGAGCCCCTTGAGCGGCACCACCGCGCCGCTCTCGTCCAGCACGGTGAGCTGGGCCAGCGCGGCGGCGAGCAGATCGTCCATGCGATGCATTGTAACCGGCCTCCATTCTCACTAAAATGGCCGCGCCATGCGCGGATACGGCGGGCGGATCCTCTTCGTCGACGTCACCACCGGCGCGAGCCGTATCGAGCCCGTCCCGGAGACCCTGGCCCGGAGCTTGCTCGGCGGCAACGGCTTCGCGGCGCGCCTGCTCCTCGACCACGTGCCCCCCGGCGTCGACGCCTATGACCCCGCGAACGCGGTGATCTTCGCGGTGGGCCCGGTCACGGACACCACCGTGCCGGGCAACAGCCGCGCCTGCGTGGCGGGCAAGTCGCCGCTGACCGGCCTCTTCTTCGACTCCACCTTCGGCGGGCGCTTCCCGGCCACCATGAAGCGCACCGGCTTCGACGCCATCGTGATCACCGGGTGCGCGGCGGAGCCGGTCTACGTCAAGGTCACCGACGCCGGGGCGGAGCTTCGCCCGGCGCGGTCACTCTGGGGCCAGACCACCCGCGACACGGTGCAGGCCATCCACGCGGTGGAGGGCGGCGACGCCGACGTGATGGCCATCGGGCCCGGCGGCGAGCGCCTGGTGCGCTTCTCGGCGATGGGCACCTACTGGAAGAACCGCGAGGCCTTCGCGGGGCGCGGCGGCCTGGCCTCGGTGCTGGGCAGCAAGCGGGTGAAGGCGGTGGTGGTGGCGGGCGCGCGGAAGACCGAGGTGGCCGACCCGGCCGCGCTCAAGGCGCTGCTCGAGCAGCAGCGCGAGCCGCTCAAGACCGGCACCAAGGCGCTCTCGACCTACGGCACCCCGTTCCTGGTGAAGCCGATCAACACCCTGGGCGCGCTGGGCTCCTACAACCTGCGCCAGGAGGTCTTCGCGGACGCGGTCGCGATCTCCGGCGAGGAGATGCACGCCCACTTCCACGACCGAGACACCACCTGTCTCAAGTGCCCGGTGGCGTGCGGCAAGCAATATGAGATTCGCGAGGGCGAGCTGGCCGGTCTGAAGGCCAAGATGCCGGAGTACGAGACGATCTTCGCCTTCGGCTCCATGCTCGGCAACGCGCACGCGGGCTCGCTCGCGCGGGCCAACGACCTCTGCGACCTGCTCGGGCTCGACACCATCAGCATGGGGGTGACGCTCGCCTTCGTGTGCGAGGCGGTCGAGCGCGGCTGGCTGACTGAGCGCGACCTGGGCGTGGCCTTCGGCTGGGGCGACTGGCGCGGGATGCTGCGCCTGGTCGAGATGACCGCGATGCGCGAGGGCTTCGGCGACCGGCTGGCCGAGGGCGCGTGGCGCCTCGCGGAGTCGGTGCACCCGGAGGGCACGCGGCTGGTCTACGCGGTCAAGCGGCTCGAGCTGCCCGCGCATTCCGCGCGCGCGCTGAAGGGCATGTCGATCGGCTACGCCACCGCCACCCGCGGTGGCAGCCACCACGACACCCGGCCGACGCCCCAGTACGCGCAGAGCTTCGACCGGCGGAGCCCCGACGGCAAGCCCGAGTTCGCGGTGCGGAGCCAGCACTTCACCGCGGTCGACGACTCGCTCGTGCTCTGCCGCTTCACCTCGGAGCGCGGCTTCGGCCTCTACGTCGACGAGCCCTACGCCCGGATGGTCCGCGCGATCACCGGCTGGGACATGACGGTGGAGGAGCTCGAGCGGGTGGGCGAGCGCGTCATCAACCTGGAGCGCCTGTTCAACGTGCGCGAGGGGGTGCGCCGGGAGAACGACGCGCTGCCCTGGCGGGTGATGCACGAGCCCATCCCCGACGGGCCGTCCGCCGGCGCCTACTGCCCGCCGGAAGAGCTCGACGGGATGCTCGACCGCTACTACGCGCTCCGGGGCTGGGGCCCCGACGGCGTGCCGACGCCTGCGCGCCTCGCCGCCCTCGGCCTCTGACCCCCGCGAGGCCCGCCATGCCGGTCACCCGCTTCGACGTCACGCTGCGCCGCCCGCTGGCCGGCTTTCCGGGCTACGAGGAGCTGAAGGGGCGGCTGCACTTCGCCATCGATCCCCTCCACACGGCGAACCGGCGCATCACCGACGTCGCGCTGGCCCCGCGCGACGCGAGCGGGCGGGTCACCTGGGACTCGGACGTGTCGATCCTCCTGCCGGTGGACCGCGCGCAGTGCAGTGGGCGGATTCTCCTGGACGTGGTCAACCGCGGCAACACGGTGGCGGTGCCCAACTTCAACCGCGCCAGCCGGCCCGCCTTCGGGCCGGGCTCGGACCCGAACCCGCCGGTCGACGTGGGCGACGGCTTCCTGATGAAGCGCGGCTGGGTCGTCATCTCCTGCGGCTGGCAGGGGGATCTGCCGCGCGTGCTCGGGCTCATCGGCATGCGGACGCCCGAGGCGCGTGACGCGCAGGGCCGCCCGCTGCGCGGGCGCATCTACACCCAGGTGCAATCGACCGGGCCCGTCGCCGACTTCCTGCTGTCCGACCGCGGCCACGTGCCGTATCCGGCCGCGAACCTCGAGGAGCCGGACGCGCTCCTCACCGTCCGCGATCAGCCCGACGGGCCCGCCACCACGATCCCGCGCGAGCGCTGGCGCTTCGCCCGGAGCGAGGGCGGCCGCGTCGTCCCGGACGCCGGTCACATCCACCTCGACGGCGGCTTCGAGAAGGGGCGGCTCTACCAGGTGACCTACACCGCGGAGGGCGCGCCGGTGCAGGGGCTCTCGATGGCCGCGCTCCGCGAGGCGGTGGCCTGGCTCAAGCACGGCGGCGCCGCCGAGGGCAACCCGGCGCCCGGCCGCCTCCGCTGGGCCTACGCCTACGGCCGCTCCCAGACCGGGCGGCTGCTCCGGACCATGATCTACGAGGACCTGAATCTGGACGAGCAGGGCCGCGAGGCCCTCGACGGCGTGCTCGCCAACGTGGCCGGCGGCATGCGCGGCGAGTTCAACCAGCGCTTCGGCCAGCACTCGAAGGACCGCAACAACATGATGGCGCACCTCTTCCCGTTCACCGACCAGCCCGCGGTGGATCCGGACACCGGCGCCAAGGACGCGCTGCACGCGCGCCTCGACGCCCGGGGCAGCCGGCTGCGCGTGTACTACACCAACACCTCCGCGGAGTACCACCGCGGCGACGCCTCGCTGATCCACACCGATCCCGACGGCCAGCGCGACGCCGTCGGCGGCCCGTACACCCGCGTCTACCACTTCGCGGGCACCGAGCATGGCCTCGGCATCTGGCCGCCGACCGACACCCAGACCGCGCCCGCCGATCCGACCGGCCCCGTCGAGCGCTCGCAGAATCTTCGCGGCGTCGTGGACTACTCGCCGCTGCTGCGCGCGTGCCTGGTGCACCTCGACCGCTGGGTCGTCGAGGGCATCGAGCCGCCGCCGAGCCGGCACCCGCGCGTGGCCGACGGCACCGCGGTGCCGCCCGATCGCCTCGCCGCCGCCTTCGGACGCATCCCGGCCGCGCGCTACCCGCGCCACAACCCGCGCCCGCGGCGGCTCGACTGGACGACGCTGCCCCCGACGCCGGGCCGCGCCTTCGGCTCGCTGGTGTCGGCGGTGGACGCCGACGGCAACGAGGTCGGCGGCATCGTCCTGCCCGAGCTGGCGGTGCCGCTCGCCGCGCACACCGGGTGGAACCTGCGGCATCCCGACATCGGGGGCGCCGAGCAGCTCCTGGTCTTCGCGGGCGCGACCATCCCGCTCGCCCGCACCCGCGCCGAGCGCCTGGCCTCCGGCGACCCGCGGCCGTCCATCGCGGAGCGCTACACCTCGCGCGAGGTCTATCTCGAGCGCGTCCGCGAGGCGGCGCGCGCGCTGGCCCGGGAGGGCTATCTCCTCCCGGACGACGTCCCGCTCTCGGTGGCCGCCGGCGGGCGCCTCTGGGACCACTTCACCCGCTGATCGATCGGAGACTTCCCATGTACGATCTCCTGCTCAAGGGCGGCACCGTGCTGGATCCTTCCTCCCGGCTCGACGGGGTGATGGACGTCGCGGTGGAGAAGGGCGCGATCGCGCGCGTCGCGCCGCAGATCGCGGAGACCGAGGCCGCGCGCACCATCGACGTGCGGGGCAAGACGGTCACCCCGGGGCTGATCGACCTGCACGCGCACGTGTTCGAGGGCTTCAACCGCACCGGGGTGAACCCGGACCTGGGCGGCGTCTACGCGGGCGTCACCACCATCGTGGACGCGGGGAGCGCCGGGTCGGCCACCTTCGGGGGCTTCCCGCGCCACATCCTGCCCCACTGCCACACCGAGGTGATCCCGTTCCTCCACATCTGCGCGACCGGACTCGCGACGCTGCCCGACATCATCGCGGAGTCGAGCGTCAACCTCGACGACACCCTCAAGGTGGTGGACCAGCACCGGGGGCTGATCCGCGGCATCAAGGCGCGCATGGTCTCGCCCGCGCTCGAGATCATGGGCATGGAGATGCCGAG
>DATFAJ010000290.1:0-4616 GCA_035254745.1 Candidatus Methylomirabilota bacterium
CGGGGACGAGGTGCAGCGCTCGCTCGGCTTGCCGCTGCTGGTCCGGATCGGTCTCAACTCCGGCGAGGTGGTGGCGCGCTCCATCGGCCACGACCTGTCCTTCACGTACACCGCGGTGGGACAGACCGTGCATTTGGCCGCACGGATGGAGCAGATGGCCAAGCCCGGCACCATCCTGGCCACCGACCATACGATGGCGCTCGTCCGCGGGCGCGTGGCCGCGCGGCCGCTCGGGCCGCTGCCGGTACGGGGGCTGCAGGCCCCGGTCGAGGTCCACGAGATCAGCGGGGCGGTGCCGATCCGCTCGCGCCTCGACGCCGGCTCTCCCGCGCGCCCGCGCTCGCCGCTCCTGGGACGAGAGGTCGAGATCGCCCGGCTCGACGCCGCGCTCGAGGCGATGCTGGCCGGCCGCGGCCAGGTCGTCTCCATCGTCGGCGAGGCGGGCGTCGGCAAGTCGCGGCTCTGCCTCGAGCTCGCCCGGCGCTGCCGGGCCCGGGGCTGCCTCGTGATCGAGGCCCCCGCCGTCTCGTACGGGCGGGCCGCCGGCTACCGCCCCGGGGTGGAGCTGCACCGCCGCTACTTCCAGGTGGAGAGCGGCGACGACCCGGCGACCGTCCGCGACAAGGTGGCAACCCGCCTGCGCGATCTCGCCCCCGAGCTCGAGGAGGGCGTACCCGCCATCCTGTGGGTGCTGGGCGTGGCGCAGGACGGCGGTGGCCTCGCCGCCATGGATCCCGTGGTCCGGCGGCGCCACGTCATGCGCGCGGTCCACCGCCTGGTGACGCAGCAGGGCCAGCGCCAGCCCTTCGTCATGATCCTCGAGGACATGCAGTGGGTGGACTCGGAGACCCTGGCGGCCATGAGCGCCATCGTCGAGGCCCTGCCGCCCCATGTCCTGATCGCCTGCACCTATCGACCCGAGTACACGGACCCCTGGAGCGCGAGCCCGGGCTTCACCCAGATCCGGCTGGAGGCGCTCGAGGCCCCGGCGACCGCGGATCTGCTGGACAGCCTGCTCGGCGTCGATCCCGCGCTCGCCCCGCTCAAGCGGCTCGTCGCCGAGCGCGCGAGCGGCAACCCGCTCTTTCTCGAGGAGTGCGTGGCGAGCCTGGTCGAGACCGGCGCGCTCGAGGGCGAGGCCGGGGCCTATCGCTTCACGCGCCCCACGCTGGCCCTCGAGATGCCGCCCACGGTGCGGGCCACCATCGCCTCCCGCATCGATCGGCTCCGCTACGAGGACAAGCGGCTGCTCCAGGCCGCCTCCGTGATCGGCGACGAGGTGCCGGTGCGACTGCTCGAGGCCGTCGCCGACGTGCCGGCCGAGGAGGTGCGGCGCGGCCTCGAGCAGCTCCAGGCCGGCGGCCTCCTCGACCAGCGCGCGCTCTTCCCCGACCTGGTGTACGGCTTCCGCCACGCCCTGGTCCACGACGTGGCGTACGAGAGCCTGCTGCACGACCGGCGGCGGAGCCTGCACGCCCGCATCCTGGAGGCGATCGAGCGGTTCTATCCGGGCCGGCTCGCCGAGCAGACCGAGCGCCTCGCCCACCACGCGTTCCTGGGCGAGGTGTGGGACCGTGCGGTCGGCTACTGCCGCGAGGCCGGCGCCCGCACGCTGGCGCGCATGGCGAGCTGGGAGAGCGTGTCGTTCTTCGAGCGGGCCCTCGCCGCGCTCGCCCACCTGCCGGCCGACGCGGGCCTCGGCGTCGACCTCCGATGCGATCTCCACAACGCGCTCGTCCCGCTCGGCCAGCACGCCCGCAGCGTGGCGGTGCTGCGCGAGGCGGCCGCGCTCGCGGAGAGCCTCGGCGACCCCGCGCGGCTGGCGCGCGCGCTCTCGTTCGAGAGCAACGTGCACTGGGAGATGGGAGCCTCCGCCGAGGCGGCGCGGGTGGGGGAGCGGGCCCTCGCCATCGCGGACGAGACCGGGGACATCGGCCTGCAGATCGTCGGCCACTACAACGTGGGGCAGGGACGGCGGGCGCTCGGCGACTACCGGCAGGCCCTGGTGGTCCTGCGGCGCAACCTCGCCCTGCTCCCGCCCGACGCGAGCGCCGAGCGATTCGGCCTGCCCGGCATCGCGGCGGTGCTCATCCGCGCGCAGCTCGGCTGGACCCTCGCCGAGCTCGGGCAGTTCGACGAGGCGGTGCAGGCCGCCGAGGAGGGGTTGCGGCTCGCGGAGGCTCGGCGCGACACCTACAGCGTCACCTACGCGCTGCTCGGCCTGGGCGGCACCCTCGTCCGCCGCGGTCACCTGTGGGAGGCCAAGGCGCTGCTCGAGCGCGGCATCGCGCTGTGCGGGGACATGCCCGCGTTCTACCCCCCGTTCGCGGGGGACGTCGCGATGATCTACGCCCTGACCGGCCGGACCGCGGAGGCGCTCGAGCTGGCCGAGCGCGGGGTGCGGCAGGCGCAGAGCATGCAGCGGCTCGGGCGCCTCTCCCTGATCATGACCCACCTGGGCGAGGCGCGGCTGCTCGCGGGCCAGCCCGCCGCGGCGGCGGCGGACGCGCGGCGCGCCCTCGAGGAGGCCCACGCGCACGGCGAGCGCGGCAACGCGGTCTACGCGGAGCGGCTGCTCGGCCTGGCCGCGGGGGCGGGGAGCCCGCCCGACATCGAGCAGGCCCGCGCCCACCTCACCCGCGCGCTCGCGCTGGCCGGCGAGCTCGGCATGCGCCCGCTGGCCGCGCGCTGCCACCTGGGCCTGGGCCGGCTCGCGCAGCGCGCCGGCGACGGCTCCTCCGCCCTGAAGCATCTGGCCACCGCGCGCGAGGGCTTCCAGGCGATGCGGATGACCTTCTGGCTGGAGCGGATCAGCCTCGATCCGTCCGATCCCGACGTCGTGAGGCGACCCGAGGTCTGACGGTCAGGTCTCGAGCACCCACTGCACGAGCGTGCGGAGATCGTCCACCGAGAAGGGCTTGGTCAGCACCGGGTCGCCGGTCTGGGCCAGGAAGGGCACGAACGCGTCGGCCTCCGAGTGGCCGGTGACGAAGATCACGCGGGGGAGCGCCTGCCCGTAGCGCTCGCGCAGGGCCTCGTGCAGGCCGGGCCCGTCGAGGTTCGGCATCTGCAGGTCGCTGATGATGAGGTCGTACTCGCGCTGCTCGATGCGGTAGAGCGCCTCGACGCCGTCGCGCGCGGTGTCCACCTCGTGGTCGTCGAGCAGCAGGATGTGGGCGATCAGCTCGCGGAGGCTGGTCTCGTCCTCGACGACCAGGATGGTCCTCGCTCGCGTCACGGCTGGAGCATCCGCCCCACCAGCTCGAGGACGCGGCCCGGCTTGAGCGGCTTCATGAGCAGCGGCGCGCGCCGGTCGGCCAGGAAGCCGCCGTAGTGCGGATCGAACATCTGGCTGGTCAGGAACACGACCGGGGGGATTCGCTCACCGAAGCGCTCGGCCAGGGCCGCGAGCAGACGGGGCCCGTCGAGGCCCGGGGTGCGCAGGTCCGCGATCACGAGGTCGTAGCGGCGCTGGTCCAGGATGAGCAGCGCGGACTCCGCGTCGCCCGCGCCGTCCACCTCGTGGCCCTCGAGGCTCAGCACGTCGATCAGGGCCTGTCGCACCGCGCTGTCGGCGTCCACCACCAGGATGAGACGAGGCTCCATCAGCGGCGCGAGCGACGGCAGCCGTCCTGGCGGGCCTCGTCCTCCGTGGCGTAGCAGCGGTCGACGCGACTCTCCGCGTACGAGGCGGTGCCGGGCGGGTAGTAGATGCAGCGCTCGGTCGAGTAGGTGCGGAAGTCGCCCTTGATCGGATGGCCGAGCGGGCAGCTCCACCCGTTGGTCGGCGGCACGCCGGGGCGACCCTGGGTGGCGCGCGGCTCCGGCGCGGCCGGCCCGCTCCGGCCCGGCGGGGGGGTCGGCCCCGCGGTCCTCCAGATGCCGAGCCGCGCGGCGCGGGCCTCCTGCTGGCGGCGCAGCAGCATCTCCTGGTAGCGCACGTTGGGGCCTCCGCCCACGACCTGGCCGTAGCCCCGGGCGACGATCTCCGCGTTGACCATCACGTCGCCCACCCACACGTAGGCCAGGAGGCGCCCCTCGGGGTCGCGCTCCTGGACGTCCAGCTCGAGCCGCACGTTCTTGGCGCTGACGAGCCCGCGATTGAATCGCAGCGCCTCGTTGCCCTGCGGCTCGCCGGTCTGGTCGCCCTCGCCCGGCCCGGGGGCGATCACGCCGATGTAGCGCACGCCCTCGACCTCGCCGTTGACGAAGACGTGAATGGTGTCACCGCTCAGCACCTTGACCACCGCGGCGGGCAGGCTGCGGCCGCGGCCCGGCTCCTGGCTCCAGGCGGGGGCGAACCCGAGCGCCAGCATCGCGACCACCGCGAGCCGGATCGTCCACCGCACTACTTCCGGCCTTCGCTCAGCGCGCGCTCCAGGGCCTCGCGGCGCAGCCGCTCGGCCGCGAGCTGGTCGGTCAGCGTCTTGACCTGCCCCTCCAGCCGCGCGAGCTCCTCGGTCTGCTGCGCGCGCAGCGCGGCCTGCTCCTGCCCGCTCTTCTGTCGCCAGATCATGTCCGCGGCGAAGCCGCCGCCCACGAGCCCGAGCACGATCCACACCGCGACACGCTTGACGAGAGCCTTTCGGATGTCCATGGCGAGCCTTTCGTCGAGT
>DATFAJ010000291.1:0-12503 GCA_035254745.1 Candidatus Methylomirabilota bacterium
GGCTCTGCACGTCCACGTGCCCCGGCACCAGCGCGGTGGGCAGGCCGGGCAGCCCGAGCCCGGTGGAGGTGGTGGCGGCCTGCCCGATGAAGCCCTCGCAGACCAGGGACGCGGTCGGGACCCCGGCCCGCTCGGCCACCGCGCTCGCCCGCAACACGGCGGGCGTGCAGCTCCCTCAGCAGGCCATCCCCGAGATGACCGCGTCCACCTCGTGGCGTCGCAGCATCTCGGGCAGGTCGGCCAGCACCCGCTGCTCGTGTCGGCCGTGGGTGGAGCCGAAGGTGTCGTAGCGCACGAAGCGGATGCCGGGGAAGCGTCGCGCGAGCTCCTCCTCGAGGATCGGGAAGATCTCGTCCCCGCGGAAGAGGTCGTCCCAGAGCTGGCCGATGGTCTTGCCCTCGAGCGTGTCGAGCCGCGGGGCGACGTCGGCGGCCTGTACGGTCCGCGCGCCGCGCGGCCACACCACCCGATAGATCTCGCGTCCGTCCGATCCGTTCATGCGCCCACCTCCGAAGGGATGGTGGAGAGCATACCATCGCGGACGACCGTCTTCTTTTCGACACGTTGACCGAGCTCCGGCCGGGCGATACCGTCGAGGCATGAGCGAGACGGTGCGCACCCGGCGGTGGACCCGCGGGGAGTACGACCGCCTCGTCGAGCACGGGATCTTCGCGGCCGGTGAGCGCATCGAGCTGCTGGGCGGGCTCTTGGTGGTGCGGGAGCCGCAGGGCGGACGCCACGCGATGGCGGTTCGCATGGTGGAGGAGGCGCTGCGCGCTGCCTTCGCATCGGGCTGGGATGTCCGCGGGCAGCTCCCGATTGCCCTCGACGAGGAGTCGGAGCCCGAGCCCGATGTCAGCGTGGTACCGGGGAGCTTTCGCGACTATCCGCACGCGCATCCCGCCGGCGTGGTGCTGGTCGTGGAGGTTGCCGACTCGAGCCTCGCGCTGGACCGGGGCGAGAAGGCCGCACTCTACGCTCGCGCCCGCGTCCCGGAGTACTGGATCGTCAACCTCATGGGCCACGCGCTCGAGGTGTACCGGGACCCGGCCCCCGACGCGCGGGCGCCCTTTGGCTGGCGCTACCGCGCGGTCGTCAGCCTCCGGGCCGGTGAGACGATCACCCCGGTCGCGGCGCCGGCGGCTGTCGTCGCCGTCGCCGACCTCGTCCCCTGACTAGCGGAAGCGCTCCGCGGTCGTCCCGCGGTACAGGATCTCGCCCTGCCGCTTCATGATCAGGGCGTGGCGCTCGCGCGCCGCGGGATCGAGATCGGCGGCGGGCGGCTCCTCGGGATCGAAGTGGTGAAACTCGTCCACCCCGCGCACGAGGGTCGCGGTATCGCGCACCTCCGAGAGCTGGCGGACGTGGGTGGGGACGTAGCGGATCGCGTAGCCGATGCGGCGATCGGCCGAGCGGTTGGGGGGCGAGCCGTGGAACATGCGCACGTGGTGTAGCGACATCTCGCCCGGGTGCAGCACCACGTCGACCGCGCGGGACTCGTCGACCTCCACCGCGATCTCCTGGCCGCGCGAGAGCAGGTTGTGGCGGGCGAAGGTGTCGCGATGCGCCACCTGCCCGGCGTGGGTCCCCGGGATCATGCGCATCGCCCCGCTCTCGACGGAGCTCTCCGAGAAGGCGACCCACGCGGTCACCACGTCCGGCTCGCTCAATCCCCAGTTGGTCGCCTCCTGGTGCCACGACACGAAGGCGGGGTCGCGCGCCTCCTTGACGAAGAAGCTCGAGCTCCAGCAGAGCAGGTTCGGGCCGAGGACGTCCTCGACCGGGTCGAGGATGCGCGGATCCCGGATCAGCCGGTTGAGCCACGTGAAGAGGAGGTGGCCCTTCTGCCGGAGCTGACCGCCGAGCGGCCCGCCGTGGGCCCGCTCCACCGCCTCGAGGCGGGCGCGATACTCGCCCGCCTCGTCGGCCGAGAACACGCGGATCGGAAAGTAGAATCCGTCGCGACGATAGCGGGCCACCGCGTCCGACGAGAGCGCGCTCATGGGCCTCAGGTGTAGGCGGCGCCGTCTCGCTTGTCAAGGCGGAGCGTGCCCGCCTTGACAAGGCGGCGTGGCGCTTCCATGATCGCCGGTGCACGGCCGCACGATCTCCAGGAGGACATCATGAGTCTCTTCGATGCGATCAACAACGCGCTCGGCGCCAACGAAGCGCACGCGGGACTGGTCACCGCCGCGATGGAGGCGCTGGGCGGCTCGAGCGGAAGCGGCCTCGGCGGGCTGGTGGAAGCGTTCCAGGCCAAGGGCCTCGGCGACGTGGTCGCGTCGTGGATCGGTACGGGCCAGAATCTCCCGGTGAGCGCGGAGCAGATCCAGAGCGTGCTCGGCAGCGGCCTCGTCCAGCAGCTCGCCGCCCGCGTGGGGCTGCCGCCCGAGGCCGCGACCGCGCTGCTGGCCCAGATCCTGCCGCAAGCGGTGGACCGGCTCACCCCGGAGGGCACCGTGCCCGCGGGCGGACTGCTCGGCCAGGCCACCGGCCTCCTGCGCGGCCTGCGCTGAGCGTCCGCGGCATGCGACGGCGCGCCCCCGCCCTGATCGCGCTGGTCCTGGTCGCGATCGTCGCGGGCTGCGCGACACTGGGCATGGTCGAGAGCATCGAGTCGCTGCTCGCCCAGGGCAAGGAGCTTTTCCAGTCCGGCAAGTACGCGGACGCCCTCGCCAAGTTCCAGGCGGTGATCGCGCGCGATCCCAAGTCGTGGGAGGCCTATCTCTACACCGCGCGGACCTACATCGCCCAGAAGTCATGGGGTCCGGCCATCGACAGCGCGCGCAAGGCACTCGGCCTGGCCCCGAGCCAGGGCGACGTGGTCCCGGTGCTGGCCCAGGCCCTGCTCGAGGGCGGGCGCGACTCGCTCGCGCGCGGCCAGTACACCGAGGCCGCCACCCGCCTCAAGGACTACCTCACGCTGAGCCCGACCGACGCGCGCGCGTACGTGGACCTGGCGCGCGCCCACCTGAGCGCGGGCTCGTGGACCGACGCGCTCGCCGCGGTCCAGCGCGGCCTCGGCCAGGCCGGCGACGCCGGCACGCGCCAGGACCTGCTCGCGGCCCTGCGCGACGGAGGCCGGCAGGCGCTCGCCGCGGGCGACCTGAAGGGCGGCATCGGTCTCCTCGAGGAGTACGTCAAGCGCGACCCTGGCCAGGTCCCGGCCCTCCTCGACCTCGGGAAGGCGTACTGGCAGAGCGGTCAGCAGGGCGAGGCGCTCGGCGCCTTCCGACGCGTGCTCGAGCTCCAGCCGGGCCAGACCGAGGCGCTCCGCTACCTGCTGAACCCGCCCACGCGCTAGGCGGCTCCATGGCCACCGAGCGGGTGCCCGGCTTCTGCGCGCTGTGCCGCTCGCGCTGCGGGTGCGTCTCGGTGGTGGAGAACGGCCGGCTGGTCGCGGTCGAGCCGGACCCGTCGCATCCGACCGGCCGGCACCTGTGCGTGAAGGGGCAGGCCGCGCCGGAGCTGGTGTACGCGCCCGATCGGCTGCTGCACCCGATGCGGCGCACGCGGCCCCGGAGCGATCCCGACCCGGGCTGGGTGCGCATCACCTGGGACGAGGCGCTCGACTGGACCGCGGAGCGCATGCGCGCGCTCGCCCAGCGCGAGGGTCCCGAGGCGGTGGCCTTCGCGGTCACCACGCCGTCGGGCACCGCGGTCTCCGACGGCTTCCCGTGGATCACCCGCCTGATCCGCGCGTTCGGCAGCCCCAACATGGTGTGGGCCGAGGAGCTCTGCGCGTGGCACCGCGACTACGCGACCGCGTTCACCTTCGGCGCCGACATCGGCACCCCGGACTTCGATCGGGCCTCCTGTCTCCTCCTGTGGGGCCACAACCCGTCGACCGCCTACCTCGCCCAGGCCACCGCGGTGGCGGAGGCGGTCGAGCGCGGCGCGGCGCTGATCGTGGTCGACCCGCGGCGCGCGGGCCCCGCCGCGCGCGCCGACCAGTGGCTGCGCGTGCGCCCCGGCACCGACGGCGCGCTCGCCCTCGGGCTCGCCGCGGTGATGCTCGCCGAGGGCTGGTACGATCGCGACTTCGTCCGGGACTGGACCAACGGGCCGCTGCTGGTGCGCGAGGACACCGGGCGCCTGCTCGCGGCCTCCGACCTCTCGCCCGACGGCAACCCCGCCCACCACGTGGCGTGGGACCGCGGCGCGGCGCGGCCGGTCGCCTACGACCCGGGGGCCGGGCGATTCGTGGAGCGCATCGTCGAGCCCGCCCTCACCGGCCCGGTGACCTGCGCGGGGCGCGGCGGCCCGATCGCCTGCGTGCCCGCGTTCGAGGCCTACGCCGCGCTCTGTCGCCGCTACCCGCCGGAGCGCGTCGAGGCGATCACCGGGATCCCGGCCGCGCAGCTGGTCCGGACCGCGCGGCTCCTGTGGGAGCGGCGGCCGGTGTCCTACTTCCACTGGACCGGCCTCGAGCAGCACACCAACGCGACCCAGACCGTGCGGGCGCTCTCGCTGCTCTACGCGCTCACCGGCTGCTGGGACGCCCCCGGGGGCAACGTCCGGCCGGCGCGCCCGGCGGTCAACGACCTGGGGCCGCTCTCGCTGCTGTCCGACAAGCAGCGCGCGAAGGCCATCGGCCTCGCCGAGCGGCCGCTCGGCCCCGCGCGGCACGGCTGGGTGACCGCGGCCGATCTCTACCGCGCGATCCTCCACGGCACGCCCTACCCGGTGCGCGGGGTGGTGGGCTTCGGGGCGAACCTGCTCCTCTCGCAGCCGGGCGCGGCCGTGGCCCGCGCCGCGGCCGAGCGCCTCGACTTCCTCGTCTACGCCGATCTCTTCCTCACCCCCACCGCCGCGATGGCCGACGTGGTGCTGCCGGTCTCCTCCGCGTGGGAGCGGGAGGGGCTGCGCGTGGGCTTCGGCCCGACGCAGGCGGGCGAGAGCTTCGCCCAGCTGCGCCGCGCGGTGGTGGCGCCGCAGGGCGAGGCGCGCTCGGACACCTGGATCGTCTGCGAGCTGGCCCGGCGCCTCGGCCTGGGCAAGAGCTTCTTCGACGGCAGCGAGGACGCGGGCCATCGCGTGGCGCTCGAGCCCTCGGGGGTCACGCTCGAGCAGCTGCGCGCGCAGCCGGGCGGGGTGCGGGTGCCGGTCGAGGCGCGCTTCAAGCGCTACACCGCGCCGGGCCCGGACGGCCGCTCGGTGGGCTTCGCCACCCCGAGCCGCCGCGTGGAGATCTTCTCGGCCCAGCTCGCCGAGCACGGGCAGAGCCCGCTGCCCGACTACGTCGAGCCGGCCGCGAGCCCGGTGAGCCGGCCGGACCTGGCCGCGCGCTTCCCGCTCCGCCTCACCACCGCCAAGGTCGTGCAGTTCTGCCACAGCCAGCACCGGAGCCTGCCGCGGCTGCGGCGGCACAGCCCGGAGCCCCTGGCCGAGCTGCACCCGGATGCCGCGAAGGCGCGCGCCATCGGCGCCGACGACTGGGTGGTGGTCGAGACCCCGCACGGCACCATGCGCGCGCGGGCGCGCCTCAACGGCAGCCTCGACCCCGGGGTGGTCTGCGCGCAGTTCGGCTGGTGGCAGGCGTGCCCGCCGCTCGGCCTGCCCGGCTACGACGCCGACGGCCCCGGCAGCGCCAACTACAACGCCCTCATCGACCCGGACGCGGCCGACCCGATCAGCGGGACGGTGGCGCTCCGCTCGTACCTCTGCGAGGTACGCCGAGGAGACCCGTGAGCATCGACCAAGCCATCGACGCGTTCTGGCAGTGCGCCCGGCAGCGGACCGCCCCGGGTCCCGAGTGGATGAAGCGCCTGAGCCGCGAGGAGGCGTACCGCGTGCAGCTGGGCGTCCTCGCCCGATACGTAGCCGCGGGCGAGCGCCAGGCGGGCTGGAAGGTGGGCCTCACCTCGAAGGCGATGCAGGTCCAGCAGGGCGTGCACGAGCCGGTGCTGGGCTTCCTCCTGCAGAGCGGCGAGCAGCCGAGCGGCACGCGCTTCCGCTACGCCGACCTGATCCGTCCCGGCTTCGAGAACGAGCTGTGCCTCACCGTCGGCACCACCCTGCGCGGCCCGGGGGTGACCACCGAGCGCGCCGCCGCCGCGCTCTCCGCGATGGCCCCCGCCTTCGAGATCATCGAGCGGCGCGGCGACTTCGCGGCCGACCTCAACGTGAGCCTCGCCGACAACGCCCAGCAGCGCGCCTACGTGACCGGCGCGCCGGTCCCGGTGCCCGCCGGCTTCGATCTGGCCAGGGTGACGGTGGCGCTCTCGGTGAACGGTGCGCCCGCCGAGCGCGCGCTCGGCAGCGAGGTGCTCGGCACGCCGGCCGCCTCGATCGCCTGGCTCGCCAACAAGCTGGCCGAATTCGGCCTGGCCCTCGAGTCCGGCATGAAGGTCATGTCGGGCTCCTTCACCCGCCAGTACCTCCTCAACCCCGGCGACCGCATCGAGGCCAGCTTCACCCCGGTCGGCCAGGTCCGCGCCGAGTTCCTCTAGCATTCGAGGCGGATCGCGGCGTGCGGACGTGATCGTGATGGGAACGCAGGGTCGGACCGGACTCACGAGAGCTTTGCTCGGAAGCGTCGCGACACGGGTCCTCGCCACCGCCCGCTGTCCGGTCCTCACCGTGCACGCCTAGATCTGCGCCTCTCGCGCACGCGAGCCCGCGGTTCCGATGAGAAGGTCGCGCAGGAGACCGCCATGAACTCTTCTCATAGCCCGGCTCCAGTTCCCGTCCTCCGCATCGTGCACACGACGGATTTCTCGGCCGCGAGCCAGATCGCGTTCGTCCACGCCCTGAAGCTCGCTCTCGTGGCTGGCGCCGAGCTCGATCTTCTCCATGTCAGCCCGAAAGGCAGAAAGCCCGACTGGACCGAGTTCCCCGGGATCCATCAAACGCTGCATCGCTGGGGGATGCTCCCGAACCGGTCACCATCGGCGGCCCCGCGAGGGAGCGGGCTCCGGATCGGGAAGATCGTCGCCATCGACCGCGACCCGGTTCACGGTGCGCTCGACTACCTCCGGGGGCACGCGACCGAGCTGCTCGTGCTGGCCACCCATCAACGGCGCGGAATCGACCGGTGGCTCCACAAGGCGGCGGCGGAACCGCTCGCGCGGGAATCGGGGACGCTGACGCTCTTCCTGCCCCGCCGAGCCACGGGCTTCGTCTCGCACGATACCGGCGGGGTGACCCTCCAGCGCGTCCTGGTGCCGGTCGACCATACTCCCGCGCCGCAGGCAGCCGCCGATACCGTCGAGGCCCTCCTGAGAGGGCTCGGCTCCCCGGGCGGAACGGTGAGGATCCTGCACATCGGCGAGGAGCGTGCGATGCCGGAGGTGTGGCTACCTGACCCGGCCGCGCGCCGCTGGGAGCTGGTCGCTCGACCGGGGAATCCCGTCGACGAGATCATCGCCGTCGCAACCGCGTGGGCCGCCGACTTGATCGTGATGACCACCGAGGGTCACGCGGGCGCGCTCGACGCACTCCGGGGCAGCACCACTGAGCGCGTCCTGCGCCGGGCGCCTTGCCCGGTCCTCGCCGTTCCGGCCGCGTCGCGAGCCATGCGACGGCTGTTCTCCGGCACGTCGGAGACGTCGCCGTAAGCGCGCTGACGTGGCTGCTCTTGGTGACTCCGGCGGCCTCTCCCTCGGTTACCTCACGTCTTGGCTCCGCGAGCCGTGCCGGCCTGGGCTACCTGGTTGACCGCCGGCGCCTCGCCAACGCGCGACGCCAGGTGCCGACGTTGGCCTCGAGCTCCGCCTCCGAGGTCATGCCGACGCAGGTCGCGTGGACGTAGGGATAGCGGAAGGCGTAGTGCAGGGCTTCGGCCACCTCGGCCTGGCCGGTGACCTGGCCGCTGCCCAGCGCCTTCATGCCGTAGACGCCGCGGCCGCTCCGGTGAAGGCGCTTGACGGCTTCGGCCATCTCCTTCGGGGTGGCGTCCTTCATCCAGCTGCCCGTCTGGTTGACGACCACCAGGGCGATGTCCACCGCGCGAAGATCGAGCATTCGCGTCAACACCTCGCGGCTGTGGCTCGAGACCCCGACGGCCCGCACCAGGCCCTCGGCCTTCGCCCGGTCCAGGGTCTCGAGCGCGGGCAGCTTGGCCTCGAGCTCGCCCGCCGAGTCCACCGCATGGAGGAGGAAGATATCGACCGCGTCCACCCGGAGCTCGCGCAGGGCCTTGGTGAGACTGCGGCGCGCGCCCGCGGCCGTGCTCGCATAGGTCTTGGTGGTGACGACGACATGGTCCCGGCCCACGTCGCGGAGCGCGCGCGCCACATGCGGGTGGGTGCCGTAGTCGTCCGAAGTGTCCCAGAAGGTGACGCCGAGCTCGTAGGCCCGCGTCAGCAGGCGGGCACCCGCCGCGACGGGACCGCTCAGGTAGCCGGTCCCGAAGCAGAGAGTGGAAACGGTCAGCCCCGATCGGCCGAGCCGTGCCGTCGCGCCCATGACCGCCACCTCACGGGACCAGCACGATCTTGCCGTGGTGGCCGGCCTCCATCACCGCCTCGTGGCTCCGGGCCGCCTGGGCGAGCGGGAATTCCTGGGCGATGACCGGGCGCAGCGAGCCGTTGCGCAGGCCCTCCACCAGCGCGGCGTGGATGCCCGCGAGCTGGGCCGGGGTGGCGTGGTTGAGCGCCATCCCGAGGATGGCCGCGTCCTTGTTCATGGCGAGGCGCGCGTTGATCTCCACCATGCCCCGGTTGCCGATCACCACGATGCGGCCGCGGGTGGCGATGACGCCCAGGTCCTTCTGGAGGTTCGCGTTGGCCAGCATCTCCATGATGATGTCGGGCCCGCGCCCGCCGGTGAGCTTCACGCACTCCTCGAGATAGCCGGCCGCGGTGTGGTCGAGCGCGTGGTGCGCGCCCTGCTCGAGCACCATGCGCCGGCCCTTCTCGGTGCCCGCGGTGCCGATGACGGTGAGCCCGCGCGCCCGCGCGAGCTGCACCGCGCCGATGCCCACCCCGCCGCTCGCGCCGTGCACGAGCACCGTCTCTCCGGCCTCACCGCGCGCTCGATTGAAGAGCGCGTGGTAGGCGGTCGCGTACGGCACGTTCATGGCCGCGCCCTGCGCGTAGCTCGCGTTGGCGGGCAGCGGGTGCACCTGCCCCTGCTCGCACACCGCCAGCTCCGCGTAGGCGCCGGTCACGGTGCCGCCCACGTAGACGCGGTCACCCGCCTTCACCGCGGTCACGCCCGCACCCACCGCCTCCACCACCCCGCCCGCGTCGCCCCCCGGCGTGTAGGGCAGCTTGGGGCCGCGATTGTCGGTGTTCGAGCGCAGGTACGTGTCCACCGGGTTGATGCCGACGGCGTGGTGGCGCACCAGGACCTGGCCGGGCCCCGGCTGGGGGGTCGGGATCTCCTCGAGCTTCAGCACCGACGGGCCACCGTACTCCGAGACGCGGATCGCTTTCATGTGGGTGTCCTCCTCAGGACGTGGGGGAATCGGGGGTGCCCATCCAGAACGGTGAGGTCTTGCCGATCGACTCCAGGTAGGCGCGGCGCTCCGCCGCGCGCCGTGGGTACCACGCGGACAGGTAGTCGGGGTCCAGCATGTGCCGCCGGCTCTCGGTGCCGAAGAAGCCGGCCAGCTCCGGGAGGGTGATGAAGCCCTCCTCGGCCCTCGGGGTGAACTGGCTCCAGCGCCGCGCGTGCTCTTCCGACCGGAAGAGGTTCATGCCGGTTCAGAGATAGTACGATCGGCCGCGCGAGGCGCCGAAGCCGAAGGCGAGGTGGCCGACCACCCCGGGCGGATCCACCCAGGTGATCCGCCCGTCGCGCATCTCCACCGTCACCGGATCGCCGCAGTCGAGGCAGGCGGCGTCGACCCGCACGGTGCGGCCCGGGAAGAGCCAGGTCGCGGAGGTGGCCTCGAAGCCGCACTGGGCGAACCAGCGCTGCTCGCCGCCCACCGAGATCCGGTACTGGGTGGGCAGGTTGTTGAGCGGCGGGAACGACGCGATGTAGTCGGTCTCGGGATGGAGCCAGCCGATTGGATAGGCGGCCATGACCTCGCGCAGGACTGCACGCCCCTCCTCGGGGGCCAGGCCCAGGGCCCGCCCGAGCTCCGCGTAGTGCGGCGCGCGGCCGGTCTCCACGAGGCTCCGCATCACGCGCTGGAACGCCCGGTCCATCAGCTTCGGGTCGGCCATGGTGTCCTCCTGTGGGGTCGGTCAGACCCGATCGGGCAGCACCGCCACCGCGGAGATCTCGATCAGGGCGCCCTCGCGCAGGAGCCCGGCCACGACCACGCCGGTCGCGGTCGGGAACCGGCTGCCGAAGAACTCCCGGCGCACGTCGGCGGTCCGCGCGTAGCCCTCGGTGGTCGTGATGTAGTCGGTGGTCTCCACGATGTGCTCGAAGCCGCCGCCCGCCGCCCGGAGCAGCCGGCCGAACTTCTCGAAGATGTAGCGGGTCTGGGCCGCGATGTCGCCCGGCCCGACGATCCGCCCCTGCTCGTCGCCCGCGGTGGTGCCGGAGATGAACAGGAGGTTGCCGGCGCGCACCGCGGGCGAGAACGTGTAGCGGGCCGGCCACGCGGCCCCGCCGGTGATCACCTCGTACGCCGCCATCGCGTCCTCCTCGGACCCGGCCGGAGGCCTACCGCCCCCGCAGCAGGAACCGCTGGATCTTGCCGGTCTCGGTCTTGGGCAGCCGGTCGAGGAACTCGACCTCACGAGGGTACTGGTGAAGACCGACGTGCCGCTTCACCACCTCGGCGATCTCGTCCGCGAGCCCGGTCTTGGCGTGGCGGCCGGGCTTGAGCACGACGTACGCCTTGACGATGTGCCCGCGCAGCGCATCCGGCTTCCCGACCACCGCGGCCTCCGCCACCGCGGGGTGCTTCAGGATCGCGCTCTCGACCTCGAAGGGCCCGATGCGATACCCGGCGCTCTTGATCACGTCGTCGGCGCGGCCCTCGAACCAGAAGTAGCCGTCGGCGTCGCGGCGGGCCAGGTCGCCCACCGTCATCCACTCGCCCCGGTACATCTCGCGGTCCCGCGCCGCGTCGTTCCAGTAGCCGAGCGAGTAGTAGCCCTCCGGGTGCGGCTTCATGCCCACGTGGCCCACCACGTCGGCGGCCACCTCGCGACCGTCGTCGTCCACCACCGCCATCGTGGCGCCCGGCAGCGGCAGCCCCATCGAGCCCGGCTTCACCGCCATGTCCACCACCCCGAAGTTGCCGACCGGCAGGCCGAACTCGCTCGAGCCGTACTGGTCCATCACGGTGACCCCCCAGTGCTCGCGGAAGAAGCGCACCACCTCCGCGTTCAGCGGCTCCCCGCAGCTACTCGCGGCGCGGAGGCGCACGCCGCCCACCGCGTCGGGACCGAGCGCCATCACGCCGCGCAGCAGCGTCGGGGTGGTGGCGAGGTTGCTCACGCCCCGCTCGCGGAGCTGGGCCACGCAGAACTCGGCGGTCGGGGCCGCCTCGTGCGAGAGCACCGGCACCCCGAGGGCGAGCGCGCCCATGTAGCACACGAGCCCGTAGCCCCAGCCGGGATCGCCGGTCGGCCAGAAGACGTCGTCGGGTCGGAGATCGGCGCCGTAGACGAGGTGCGGGTGGATCGCCATCAGGAAGTTGGTGGCGATCTTCACGCCCTTCGGCGGCCCGGTCGAGCCGGAGGTGTACAGCAGCACCGCCGGCTCGTCGCGCCGGCACGCGACCGGGGTGGCCGCTTCCGTCTGCCGATCCATCGCGCACCAGAACTCGGTGTCTCCCGGCGCGACCGCGCCGCGCCCCGCGACCGTGACGACCGTCACACTGTCCGGCACGGGCTCGGGCAGGCGCGCGCGATGCTCCCGGTGCGTGACCAGGACCCGGGCCCCGCTGTGGCGGACCCGGAACTCCACCGCGTCCGGGCCGAACCCGGTGAAGATCGGCACGTAGACCGCGCCGACCTTCCAGGTGCCGATCATCGCGATCAGCATCTCGGGGACGCGGGGCAGGAAGCCCGCGACCCGGTCGCCCCGCCCCACCCCGTGCGCCCGCAGCACGCTCGCGAAGCGGCCGGTCAGCGCGCCGAGCTCGTCGAACGAGTAGGCGCGGTCCTCGCCGTGCCGGCCGAGCCATCGGAGCGCGGGGCGGCCCCCGCCCGCGTGGCGGTCCACGAGGGTGTGGCCGAGGCTCACCGGCTCGCCCGCGGCCCAGCCCAGCGCCCGGGCGCTCTCCTCCCAGCGAAAGGCGCGGCATGCATCGCGATAGGTCGGCCGGCTCATCGTGCGGAGCCGAGCATACCCCCAGAGCATCCCCCGTGTCCGCCCCCCTTGCGGAAGGCCCGGCCGCCGGGATACACCAGTCTCCGTCGGCATCCCCACGCCAGGAGAGCGAGCATGACCGAGACCGCGACGACCGAGAAGCTGCTCCTTCAGAAGGACGGCCCCATCGGCTGGATCACCTTCAACCAGCCGGAGAAGCGCAACGCGGTGAGCCAGGAGATGTGGCAGGCCATGCCCGAGTACGTGGCCGACCTGTCGTCGGATCCGGCCATCCGCGTGGTGATCCTCCGCGGGGCCGGCGAGGCCGCCTTCGTGGC
>DATFAJ010000292.1:0-2885 GCA_035254745.1 Candidatus Methylomirabilota bacterium
GCCGGGGCCACCGCGCCCGCGGCGAGCGTCGTCTGGAGAAAAGCGCGGCGTGAGAGGTCGCTCGGGGTCGCGTCGGGCTGGTGGGCCGCCATTCCGTCTCCTCCTGGTCGGGGTCTGGGGTCGAGGATCCGTCGCCGGGTCGTCTAGAGCCGGCCCTCGTCGATCTTGAGGCCGAGCCAGTGGCGTCCGACCAGCTCGTAGTGGGACAGCCGGGCCTGCAGGTGCTGGCTGATCACGTGGACGTCCTGGAAGTAGCGCTGGATCGGGTTGCCGTCGTAGACCGCGGTGGCACCCGCCATGTTGTAGACCGCGTCCACCACCCGCACCGCGAGGCGGATGCCGTGGGTGGTGGCGAGGCGGAGGTTCGCGCGCTGCTCGAGGGTGATGCCTTCCCCGCGGGTGAGCGAGCGCCAGATCTCCCCGACCGCGTCGGCGAGATAGGCGCGCCCGGAGCGCAGGTCCGCCTCCGCGTGCCCGACGTCGGTCTGCACCATCGACTGGTCGCGCAGCAGGGCCTCCATCGCCCGCGGGGTCTTGGTGGTGGCGAGCTCCACGAAGGTGGCCAGGCAGCTCCGCGCGGTGCCCAGCGCCACCGCCGCGTCCCCCGAGGCGAACACGAGGGTGCGGGGGATCTGGTAGAGCGGCCCGGTCTCGATGAGGGGCGCGGTCACCGACTTGACGGTGCGCTCCTCGGGCACGAAGACGTCGCTCACCGCGAAGTGGTGCGTCCCGGTGCCCCGCATCCCGCGCACCTTCCAGGTGTCGAGCAGCTCGGCCTGCGCCCGCGGCACGAAGCAGTAGCGGAGCTCCGGCTGCCCCTCGTCGAGCCGCGGCCGGCCCTGCTCGACCACGGTGGCGTGCGCGGCCAGCCAGGAGGCGTGGCGGCATCCGGTGCTGAAGCCCTGCCGGCCGGTGACCCGGTAGCCGCCGGGCACCACCACCGCCTCCGCGCTCGCCATCGGGGTGTTGGCCACCACGCTGCGGGGCGGATCGATCCAGATCGCGCGCGCCGCCGCGTGCGGCATCCGCGCCGCGTAGGTGGCGAAGATCGCCACCTGGTTCGTGACCCAGCCGGTGCTCGCGTCGCTCTTGCCGATCTCCTCGATGACTTGGATGTAGCTCGGCAGGTCGAGCTCCGCCCCGCCGATCGCCCGCGGCAGCCCCAGCCGGAAGAGCCCCGCGTCCGCCATCGCCTCGAAGAGCGGGCGCGGCAGCTCCCGCTCCGCGTCGGTCTCGGGGGCGGAGGCGCGGATGAGGGGCCCGAGGGCGCGGGCGGCGTCGAGCGGGGCGGCGCTCACCGGCCGGCGCTCACTGGATCACGGAGTGCGGCGTGGCGACGATGCGCGTCACCTTGATCTGCTCGCGGTCGATCATCTGCCCAACCCGCGGCGCGATCTCGTTCTTCCAGTAGTCGCTCTGGTAGACCGCGTCGTAGAGCCGCTTGCGCTCCGGCTCGCTCTCGAAGCGGCGGAGCCAGACGTACACCGACGCGTCCTCCTCACCCACGAAGCTGCCCAGGACGACCATGCCCATCTTGACCTGGAACGGGATGATCTCCTCCTCCATGCACTTGACCCACTTCTCCTGCTGCCCGGGACGGATGTGGTACTGCCGGAGCTCGAAGAACATCGTCATCTCCTCGGTTCGAGTGCACTGCCCACCAGCCACTCCACCACCGCCGCGCACCGCGGCTGATCCGGCCGCTCCCGCGCCAGGTCGAGCGCGGTCTTGCCCTCCGCGTTGCGCCGCGCCGGATCGGCCCCCGCCTCCAGCAGGGCCTTCACCACCTCCAGGGCGCCCGCGTGCGCCGCCTCGTGCAGCGGCCCGCCCCGCGCGCTCTGCGCCTCCACCCGGCGCGGGTCCTCGGCCAGCCGCTGCCGTACCTTCGCGCCCCAGGCCACGCTGGCCGGGAAGCAGATGCCGAAGGCCTCCGGCGTGCAGCCTAGCACGGGATCGCGGAGCGTGGGATCCGCCCCCGCCGCGAGCAGGAGCGCCACCACCCGGGGCGCGCCCGCGAAGTAGGCCCAGTGCAGCGCGGTGCCGCCCGCGAAGGCGCGGAAGGCCAGGTCGGGGCCGCGCGCGAGCAGCTCGCGCGTCGTGCCCTCGTGACCGGCGCGGCAGGCCATGTAGAGCGCGTCGGACACGACCTCCCGCTCGGTCTCGGGCGGACACGGCAGGCGCGTGCCGTCCGGCGTGTAGCGCGAGCTGCCGGTGATCGAGGCCCGCGGCCGGAGCCGGCCGTCGGGGGTGAAGAAGGCGCGCACGCGCCCCACGTCGCCCAGCCCGGCGGCACAGAACAGGTCCGGCTCGACGCCGGCCTCCATGAGGGCGCGGGCGCAGTCGTAGGCCCCGATCACCACCGCCCAGGAGAGCGGGGTGTGAGCGGAGTGGGCGTAGACCAGGTGCGGATCCCCGCCGCGGCGGAGCAGGAGCGGGATGAGCGCGGCCCGGTGCGCGTCCACCGCGGCGGACAGCGGGGTGCTGCCCTCCTCGTCGCGCGCGTTGGCGAGCGCGGGATGGGCCGCGAGCAGGCGATCCACGGTGGCCTCCTCGCCGGCACGGATCGCGGCGAAGAGCCGGACCACCGCGTCGGGCTCCGGAGCGGCGAGGCGGCGATCCACCTCGGCGCGCAGCGCGCGCCAGCTCGCGAAGCCGTGCTCGCGCGCGATCGCGAGCTGGGCCTGGGCGAGGCGGGCGGAGCGATCCGCGCGCCGCATCTCCTGGAGCCGGTCCTTGGCGAGCTTCTTGAGGTACTCGAGGCTGGGACGATCGGGGAGCGGCATGGCGCACCACCTTTCCGTGTGCCCGGTGTCCGCGGAATCGGGCGGAAGGTGGTCCCTACGTCACGACGGAGCAGGTGGGTTCGACCCTTCACGCGGACCGTG
>DATFAJ010000293.1:0-2677 GCA_035254745.1 Candidatus Methylomirabilota bacterium
TACGCCGACCGGGTGGACGCGATCGAGGAGCGGTCCGCCTCCGCCTGACGCTGCGCTCCCGCGCCGGGCGTGGATGGTGCGCCCGTCATCCTCCTGGGCTAGAATCCGCCCCGGGAGGAGGCGACCCACATGAGCGACCCCCGGGTGGTCCGGCTCGACGAGACCGAGCGCGTGAGCTTCGGCCCGCTGTCCCACTACCAGCCCATCATCGGCGACGACGCGGGCACCACGCCGCTCCGCACCGGCATCCAGACCGCGCAGCCGGGCTACGTGGCGCCGGTGCACTCGCACCCGTACCTCGAGGTGCTGCACATCCTCGACGGGAGCGCGGAGGCGTGGATCGAGGGCCAGGAGGACCGCGCGGTGCTGCTCCGGAAGGGCGACACGATCGCGCTGCCGCCGCACACCCCGCACGCGTTCCGGGTGGCGGGGGACCAGGAGCTGCGCCTGCTCGGCACGCACGCCTCGCCGACGCGGATCGTCGACTACAAGGACGGCGGCGCGAGCGACGCGCGCGGCTACCGGGTGCAGGAATGATCGCGTGAGGCTCGGGGTCAGCGTCCCGACGGCCCGCCCGGACGGCTCTCCGCTCACCGGGGAGGCGCTGGTCGGCAGCGCGCGCCACATCGAGCAGGCCGGCTTCGACAGCGCGTGGTTCTTCGACGCGATCGGCCGCGGCTTCATGCTGCCCGATCCGCTCATCGGCGCCTCGGTCGCGGCCGCGGTGACCACGCGCATCGAGATCGGCACCGGCGTGCTGCAGGTCCCGCTGCGCAACCCGGTGGAGCTGGCCCACCGCATCCTCACCGCGCATCTGATCTGCGGGGGGCGGCTCCTGCTCGGGGTCGGCGCGGGCTCGACGCCGGGCGACTTCGAGGCGCTCGGCCTCGACTTCACCCGGCGCATGCGCACGCTCGAGGACTCGCTCGCCCTGATGCGCCGCCTGTGGCGAGGAGAGAAGGTCGGCGCGGCCGACCTGACTCCGTGGCCGGCCGCGGTCGGCGGGCCCGCGGTGCTGATCGGCAGCTGGAAGGGCGAGCGCTGGATCCCGCGGGCCGCCCGTGAGTTCGACGGCTGGATCGCCTCGGGAGCCAAGACCAGCCTGCAGGCGCTCGCCGAGGGCATCGGGCGCTACCGCGCGGCCGGGGGCAAGCGCGCGATCGTGACCAACATCGCGGTGGATCTCGCCGCGCCCACCGAGCCGCTGCCGGACGGCGCGCCCTTCCACCTGCGCTGCGCTCCCGACGCGGCGGCCCGGCGCCTGCAGCAGGTGCGCGACCTGGGATTCGACGACGCGATCCTGGTGCTCAAGACGCCGACCGAGGCGGGGCTCGCCGCGGCCCGCGCGCTCCTCCGCTGAGCCCGGCCGTGACGCTCACCGCGGACGTGGTGGTGATCGGCGGCGGGGTCAACGGCGTGAGCATCGCCCACGCGCTGGCCGGCCGGGGCGTGCGCGTCGTGCTGGTGGAGAAGGGGGCGCTCGCGGGCGGCGCCTCGGGGCGGTCGAGCGCGCTCGTCCGCATGCACTACACCAACGAGTGGGACGCGCGGCTGGCCTGGGCGAGCTTCCCGGTCTTCCGGAACTGGCCCGAGCTGATGGGCGGGCCGCCGGTGTTCACCCACACCGGCTTCGTCAACGTGGTGGGCCCGGCCCACGCGGAGAACCTGCGGCGCAACGTGGCGATGCTCCAGGGCATCGGCGTGCCGACGCGCGCGATCACCCCCGACGAGCTGCGCGCGCTCCAGCCCTTCGCCCACGTGGACGACGTGGGCGCGGCCGCCTACGAGCCGGAGAGCGGCTACGCCGATCCGGCCGAGACCGTCGAGGGCTTCCGGCGGCGCGCTGCCCTGCTCGGCGCGCGGATCCTGCCGTGGACCGCGGTGACGCGCATCGACCGGGGCGAGAGCCGCGTGCGGGGCGTCGAGACCTCGGCCGGACGGATCGAGGCCGGGAGCGTGGTGGTGGCCGCGGGCGCCTGGTCGCGGCGCCTCTGCCAGGAGATGGGGCTCGCGCTCCCGGCGCGGCCCAAGGCCATCGACACGGTGGCGGTGAGCCGGCCGGCCGAGCTGCGCGAGCCGCACATGGTCTTCATCGACAACGTGCTCGGCAACTATTTCCGCCCGGAGGCGGGCGGGCTCACCCTGGTCGGGGTGCCGTGCCAGGAGTGGGACATCGATCCGGACACGCTCGGCACCGGGCTGCCGCCCGAGGCGGCCGGCCTCGGCGCCTCGCTGCTCACGCATCGCATCCCGGCGATGGAGCGCGCCACCCTGGCCCGCGGCTACCGCGCCTTCGACGGCTACAGCCCGGATCGCCACGCGATCCTGGGTGGCGTCGACGGCATCGACGGGCTCTACCTGGCCACCGCCTTCAGCGGCTCCGGCTTCAAGATCGCGCCCGCGGTGGGCGCGTGCATGGCCGAGCTGATCACGGACGGGCGCGCCAAGACCGTCGACATCGGGCCGTTCGGGCTCGCGCGCTTCGCGGCGGGCCGGACGGTGGCGACGCCGTACCCGTATGCGGTGCGGCCCGACCACGTCGACCCAGCCGCGGCCGGGCGGTCGTGACGGACCCCTACGACCTGCGCCAGGTCGACGCGCGGGTCCCGCCGCCGCCGGACCGGCGGCGCGACCGGCCCCGCTGATCCGCCCGCCCGGTCAGCCCCGGGCGGCCCGG
>DATFAJ010000294.1:0-2452 GCA_035254745.1 Candidatus Methylomirabilota bacterium
AGCGGATGGTCCTCGTCATCTACCGCGGCGTCCCACAGCCCCGGGATGATGATCGACGCGCTCGTCGTCCAGCGATTCTCGTGGAGCCGGAGACAGGCCGCCGGGCGCAGACGAGGTCAGGCCGTGGTTCGAGCCACTGGTGACCGCGTATTCGGAGGCGAGCCAGCGCAGATCCGAGCCATGCGCAGAGATCCATGCATGGACAAACCGAGAGCAGCCTCACCCGCGCGCGGGAGCCGCGTGCCACGACCCCGAATCCTTCCATGCATGGAAGAATCGGGGACCGTCCCGGCTGTGACGTCCCGACTTTCCGAGACCCGCCGGCGAAGTCCGCGGCCGGCGCGCTCAGTTCGTCCCCGGCGCGCGCCCGGAGCCCGGCGCCGCGACGACCGCCGCCGCCTCGCCGTCCCACGCGCGCAGGCCGTCGATGCTGGCACCGGCGACCCGTGCCGTCTGGGGATCGTCTCCCTTGACCGATGGGACGATCCGGGTGACGAGCCGCTCGCCCGGGCGGATCTCGCCCGTCAGCGTCTGCCGGAACACCCGGAACCCCGCGTAGCGGGCCGAGACCTGCGCGGTGAACGGGCCCGCCCCGGCGCCGGTGAGGATCAGCGTGTAGGCGCCCGGGGCGCCGGCGGGCACCTCGACGGCCCAGCGCTGTCGGCCCCGGCTCGCGGTCAGCGAGCCGAAGACCTGGTTGACCTCGACGTCCTCGGCCAGGAAGCCGGCGGCGACACCGCCGTCGGGCATCTGGAGCAGGGGCAGGATCGGGCCGGACGCCTCGATCTCGATCGTGCTCGCCCCGGCCACGAAGGGCTCCGGCGTGACGGGCCAGCCGCGCCGCGCCCACGCGCGCTGCCCCGCCATCAGCAGCGCCTCGCTCTGGCCGGCGCTGTTCTCGATGGTCATCAGGCCGCGCCGGGTCCAGCAGACGAAGCCCTCCGGACGGCGCTCGGCCCCGATGAGCCCGTCGCGGGCGGTCGCGCTGTAGTCGTTGGACTCGAGCGTGAGGGCCGAGCGGCTCCCCGCCGCCTGCACCACGCGCGCCCAGACCCGGCCGGCGTGGATGAACAGGCGCATCGCGCCGGTGCCGCGCTCGGAGGCGGCCTGCTTCACGGTGACTTCCGAATCCGGCAGCACGGTGACCGTGGTGCCGTTCAGGAACGTGATCAGGGCGATGCTGCGCGCGCCGGTCCTGATCCGGTCACCGTCTGCGAGGTTCATGCCGCTGGCGCCGGGCTCCCCGGCGCTCGCGCCGGCCGGAATCCGCTCGACCGGCGGGGCCAGGACGCTGAGGGTCGCCGCGACCTCGGACTGAGCCTCCGCGGCCGACGCCAGCCCCAGCGTCCCGACCAGGATCGCCACCATTCGCCATGCTCGCCCCGCCATGTTCCGCCTCCGTCTCGGGTCGATCGCAGCCCGCGGCGTTCCCTGCCCGCCGGCCGATCGACCGCAGGGTCACGGAGCAATCAGTGGGCCATCGCGCACCGCGGCGTAAGTTGCCGTCGCATCGGCACCCGGTCCGGACGATCGGGCAGGAAGCCCGGCGAGGCGGGCGCCGCGCCCGCAGGGAGGAGCCGAGCTTGGCCGGCCACGGTGGGCCGTGGTAGCGTGGACCTCGTCGTGACAGCGCTCCCTCGTGCGATCGCGCTGCTGGGTCTCGTGCTCGCGGGCACCGCCTGCTCGAAGGCGGTCCTGGACCCGCGGGACTACGCGACGCCGGTGGTCGAGCCGCCCGCCACCGACCGGGGCGCCACCGTCGCGCGCATCGCCACCGCCTACCTGGGCGTGCCCTATGTCTGGTCGGGCTCGAGCCCGGCGGGCTTCGACTGCTCGGGCCTGGTCGCGTACGTCTACTCCCGCGTCGGGATCAGCATCCCGCACAACGCGGCCCAGCAGTTCCGCTACGGCACGCCGGTGCGCCGGAGCGAGCTGGCCGCGGGCGATCTCGTCTTCTTCGACCGCCTCCGCCACAACGGCATCTACCTGGGCGACGGCCGCTTCGTCCACGCCACATCGCCGGGCGGCGTCAAGATCGCGCGCCTCGACGAGGACTGGTTTCGCCAGCGCTGGGTAGGCGCCCGCCGCCTCTAGCGCGGGCCGCCGATAAAGGCGCATCTGCTTCGTTGGCGCCCTCGGTCGGGGCGCTCAACGTACGGAGAGTACGCCTCGCGCCCGACCTTCGGGCGCCGCCTCGCAGCTGCACCTTTCTCAGCGGCCCGCAGCCTGGTGGGGATCGAGCCAGTCCCTCAAACCATCGGCGACCATGTTGAAGCCCAATACGGCGGCCATGATCGCCAGTCCGGGGAAGACCACCATCCAGGGCGCCTGCACCATGAAGCCGCGCCCGTCGGCCAGCATGAGACCGAGCGAGGGTGTGGGCGGCCGCACCCCCACCCCGAGGAACGAGAGCGATGCCTCGACCAGGATCGCGATCGCCATCAGTACCGAG
>DATFAJ010000295.1:0-3998 GCA_035254745.1 Candidatus Methylomirabilota bacterium
ATGCCGAGCGCGGACGCGGCCGGGACGTCGATCTTGTCGGTGCCGATGAAGGGCACGATCACGAGCCGGAGCGACGGCGCCGCCTCCATGACCCCGCGGGTGATCGCGTCGAGGTGCGAGGCGAGGACGACGTGGCAGTCGCGCGCGGCCGCGCCCAGGTCGGCCTCGGTATACGCCGCGCGCCCCGGCTGGTCGAGGGGGCGGCCGATCACGACCTCGTGGCCGGCCGCGCGGAGGGGATCGAGCTCGCCGGCCGGTCCGCTCGGCCCCGAGGCGAGGATCTTCACGGCTTCTTGCAGATCACGTTGAGCACGACCTGGCGCTTCTCTTCCCGGACGATGCGCAGCCCGCGCCGGAGGGCGTCGGGGAGCGCGGCCGGGTCTTCCACCTTCTCGCCGTGGCCGCCCGAGGCCCGGCAGAGCATCTCGTAGTCGGGTGAGGGCTCGAGCGCGGTGAGCGGCATCGCGTCGGTGCGGACCGCCCACCCGTCGCGCGCGTAGGTCTGCACCGCGCGCTTCACCGCGTTCCAGGTGCGGTTGTTGAAGACCACGAACAGCACCGGCAGGTTGTAGGCCCGCGAGACGAAGTGCGACGCGGTGGGCGAGCCGAAGATGTAGGCCCCGTCGCCCACGCAGCAGATGACGCTGGAGTCGGGCGAGGCCAGCTTGGCCCCCAGCGCGGCCCCGAGCCCCCAGCCGAGCCCGCCCGACGGCGGCGCCGCGAAGTAGCTGCCCGGCCGGGTGAACGTGCACTGGGTGGCGTCGAGGTCGTACTCGTTGACCACGATGGTCCGGTCGTCCGCGACCTCGCCGATCGCGCGCGAGAGCCAGAGCATGTCGATCGGCGAGTCGCCCCGGAGAGCCTGGCCCTTCGCGGCCGCCGCCTCGCGCCGCTTGACCCCCGCCGCCGTCCAGCGCTGGCGGCGCTCGGCCACCGCGGCCGCGTCCACCCGCCCGGCCAGCGCGCCGGCGAGGGCGGCCAGGGTCAGGCGCGGCGTGCCGGCCAGCGCCGCGTCGGCCGGGAAGCCCCGCACCGGATAGCGCGAGAAGAGCGGGTCCACCCCGAGATGGATCACCCGCGTCTCCGGCTTCGGCCGCTTCAGCTGCGGGAACCACGGCACGTCCGACTCGACGACCAGGATCGCGTCCGCTTCCTCGAGGTGCGGCGCGGCCTCGAAGCCGCCGTGGAGCGCGTGGTCCTGGGGGAAGTTCACGTAGGTGTGGAACTGGTCGAAGACCGGCGCGCCCAGCGTCTCCGCGAGGCGCACCAGGGCCGGCACCGCGGCCGGATCGCGGCCCGCCGCCTTGGTGATGATGATCGGGTTGCGGGCGGCGGCCAGCATCCCCGCCACCTCCTCCACCGCGGCCGGGTCCGGCAGGGTGGCCGCCGGCACCACCGCCCGCGCGGGGTCGGCGTACTCGATCGCGTCGTGCCGCTCGGCCAGGACCTCGCGCGGCAGCGTGAGGTACACCGGCCCGCGCGGCTCGGACTGGGCGAGGGTCAGGGCGCGATCCACCACCGTCTCGAGCTGGTCGAAGCGCTTGAGCTCGTAGTCCCACTTGACGAACTCGCGCAGCATCCCCGCCTGATCGAAGGCCTCCTGCGCCCAGTGGATGGGCCGATCGCGGCTGCCCGCGTCGCCGGCTTCGGTGATCGGGTTGCGTCCCGCCGAGAAGAGCATGGGCACGTTGGAGCGCGCCGCGTTGATCACCCCGCCCGCCGCGTTGCCCGCCCCCACGATGACGTGGACCATCACGACCTGGGGTCGGCCGGTGACCATGGTGTAGCCGTGGGCCATCGCGACCGCCGGCACCTCGTGCGGCACCGTGATGGGGCGCGGGCTCGCCTGGCCCTGCGCGCTGCGTCGCGCGTAGGCCTCGATGAGCGGCGCGAAGTCGGTGCCCGCGTTGGCGAAGAAGTACTCCACTCCGCGCGCGGCCAGGAGCTCCAGATAGGCATCGGCGGTGGACTCGACGGTCGCTCGTTTCATCATGGTGCTGGGGAGGGTAGCGCCGGGCGGTGGGGTGGTCAAGGACCATGCAGTTGCCGTAGAGTACAGCCCCATGACGACCTCGGCGCCGACCCACGACCTGGTGATTCGCGGTGGACTGATCGTCGACGGCACCGGCGCCCCCGGCCGCCGCGGCGACGTGGCGGTGCAGGGAGGCCGGCTGGCCGAGGTCGGGACGGTGGCGGGCCGCGGAACGCGCGAGATAGAAGCCGACGGTCTGGTCATCGCGCCCGGCTTCATCGACCCGCACACCCACTACGACGCCCAGCTCACGTGGGACCCGTTCGCCTCCTGCTCCTCCTGGCACGGGGTCACCACGGTGGTCGTAGGTAACTGCGGGTTCACCCTCGCCCCCTGCCGCGAGGCGGACCGCGAGACCCTGATGCGCATGCTCACCTACGTGGAGGGCATGCCGCTCGAGGCGCTCACCCGCGGCATCCGCTGGGGCTGGGAGACGTTCGGGCAGTACCTCGACGGCGTCGAGCGCCTGGGGCCGTGGACGAACGTGGGCTGCTTCATCGGCCACTCCGCCATCCGCCAGTACGTGATGGGCGACGAGGCCTGGGAGCGCGAGGCCACCGCCGACGAGATCGCGCGCATGGGCCGGCTCGTGACCGAGGCGATGAGCCTGGGCGCGGTCGGGCTCTCGTCGACCACGAACAAGAACCACGTGGGCGATCGCGGCCGGCCGGTGCCGAGCCGGCTGGCCCACGAGGACGAGCTGACGAGCCTGGTGCGGACGATGGGCGCCTCGGGGCGCGGCATCCTCGAGCTGACCATCGGCGGCACGCGCCCCGACCGGCTGGGCGAGGTGGATCGCTTCGCGGAGCTGGCCCGCGCGGCCAACCGTCCGGTCACGCTGGTCTCGCTGCGCCACAACCCGTCGCACCCGGAGGAGCACCGCGCGATCCTCGCCCGGATCGAGGCGCTCGCCCGCGAGGGCGTCGCCATCTACCCCCAGGTCACCACGTCGCCGCTCACCGCCACCTTCGACCTCTCGGGCGCCTTCGTGTTCTTCCGCTTCCCGGTGTGGAAGCGCGTGCTCGACGCGCCGGTCGGCGACTGGCGCGCGCTCTTCCGCGACGCCGGCTTCCGGTCCGAGTTCCGCGACTCGGTCGGGCGCACCCCGCTCTTCCAGGGCGACACCGCGCCGCTCCGCGTCCAGCAGGTGGGGGCCGACCGCTTCAAGGGCCTGGTCGGCCTGCCGGTCAGCGAGGTCGCGGCGCGGCGCGGACAGGACGTGATCGACGCCTTCTTCGACCTGGCGCTCGAGGACGATCTGCAGACCCAGTTCACCGTCGCGATCATGAACACCGACGCCGCCTCGGTGGCGGAGATCTTCACCCACCCGCGCTCGCTGATCGGTCTCTCGGATGCGGGCGCGCACCTGACCCTCTTCTGCGAGGCGGGCCAGACCAGCCGGCTGCTCGGTCGCTGGGTGCGCGAGCGTGGCGCGCTCACGCTGGAGGATGCGGTGCGCCGGATCACCTCGATGCCGGCCGAGCTCTTCGGGCTCGGCGATCGCGGGCGGCTCGCGGCCGGGCTTGCCGCCGACATCACGGTGTTCGACCCGCGCACGATCGTCGACCACGAGCCCGAGCTGGTCCACGACCTGCCCGGCGGCGGCCCGCGACTGGTCCAGCGGGCGAGCGGCATCGTGTGGTCGTTCGTGAACGGTCGGCCGGTCATCCAGGAGGGGCGCATGCCCGACCGGAGCGATCGTAGCGGGGGGCGGGGCCCCGGCCGCGTCCTGCGCGCGGCATGAAGTTCGGCATCTTCTACGAGCACCAGCTCCCGCGGCCCTGGGGCGCGGACAGCGAGTATCGCCTGCTCCAGGACTCGCTGACCCAGATCGAGCTGGCCGACCGCCTCGGCTACGACTACGCGTGGGAGGTCGAGCACCACTTCCTCGAGGAGTATTCGCACTCGTCCGCCCCGGAGGTCTTCCTGGGCGCGGCCACCCAGCGCACGAGCCGCATCCGGCTCG
>DATFAJ010000296.1:0-4151 GCA_035254745.1 Candidatus Methylomirabilota bacterium
AGAATCCCCAGCTGCGCGACAAGGTGCGCGCGATGTTCGGGGCCGACTGGGCCGCGCCCACCCCGGGCGTCGGCAAGCTGAGCGCGGCCGCGCCCCAGTACTTCGAGCTGGGCGGCCCCGTGCGCATGGTGCGCATCGGCGACGCCAACTACATCACAGTCACCGGCTGCGCGCGGCAGGCCTGCTCCGGCCGTCGCGGGCTCTTGCTGATCCGCGAGGGCGGCGAGCAGCTGATGGCGCGGCTCGACGAGGGCGGCTTCTCGCATCACTACGCCTACGGGCCCGGCATGACCCCCGGCCCGACCGCGGCCGGCGGCCCCGACAAGGCCGGGGTGATGCTGGGCAGCGCCCTGCGCGCGCTCGAGCGCATCTCCGACGGGAGCCCGTTCCCACGCCCCGCGCCCTGAGCGCCGCCCCGACCGGGGCCTCCGTCAACGCCCGAGACCGACAGGAGGGCTGACGATGAAGAAGCTGCGCGAGATCATGCGGGTCGGATTTCTCTTCGTGGTGCAGCGCGACGCGATGGTGCGGGAGGCGGTGCAGGTCATGACCGCCAACAACGTGGGCATCGTCCTGGTGCTCGAGGGCGAGCGCCTCGTCGGCGTCTTCTCCGAGCGCGACGTGGTCCGGCGCGTGGTCGATCGCGGGCTCGATCCCGACATCACCCCGGTCGGCGACGTGATGACCACCGACCTCGTCGTGGGCGACCCGGACGAGGACTACCAGTCCGCCATGCGGAAGATGGACCAGGCCAACATCCGGCACCTGCTCGTCGTGAAGGGCCCGCAGATGCTCTCCATGCTCTCCATCCGTGACCTGATCCGGGTGGACATGCAGGACAAGGGCGAGGAGATCCGCTACCTGCGCGAGTACCTCTACCAGGTGCCGCCGGAGCCGGCCCACCCGGGCGCGCGCTGGTAGCCCGCGGGGCGGGCCGGCTGGGGTATGCTTCCCCCCGAAAGGGGGGCGCCCCATGGCCGAGTTCCCGAAGCTCACATACGACGCGCTCACGGTCGGCGAGACCTTCCTGTCCGACGAGCACCTGGTCACGCCGGAGGACATCGAGACCTACGCCTTCGCGGTGGAGGACCACCACCCGTGGTTCTTCGGGCCCTCGCCCTTCGGCGGGCCGGTGGCCCACCCGACGCTGATGGCCAACCAGGCCCTGCACATGCGCCACGGCAAGTACATCGTGCACGCCGGGCTCCACGCGAAGATGGAGTTCGCGTTCCTCCAGCCCATCGAGCCCGGCATGCGGGTGCGCTCGCGCGGCCGGGTCATCGACAAGTACGTGCGCCGTGGCCGGCAGTACATGGTCACCGAGTACGTGACGGAGGACGTGAGCGGCACGCCGCTCGTCCGCGGGCAGTTCACCCAGATGCTGATCCCGGAGGGCACGCGCCATGGCGATCATTGAGGCCCTCGCGGTCGGGCAGGAGCTGCCAATCCTGGAGAGGGAGCCCTCGCAGCGCCGGATCGACGCCTACTCCGGCGTGCGCCCCCGCTCCATCCACACCGACCCGGACTGGGCGCGGCAGAAGGGGTTCCGGACCACGCTGGCGCAGGGCATGATGTCGACCGCCTACGTCTCGGAGATGATGACGCGCCTGCTCGGAGCAGGCTTCGTCAAGGGCGGCACCATCTCGATGGCCTTCATCAAGCCCGTCTACGCGGGCGACCGGCTGACCGTGCACGGTGTCGTCAAGGAGCTCCGCCCGGAGGCCGGGCAGACCCGCGTCGTCGTCGACGTGTGGTGCCAGAACCAGCACGGCGAGAAGACCGCCGTCGGCACCGCGAGCGGCCTCCGGGCCTGACGCCGCCTCGGACGGGGGGTCTTACACGCGCGCGCCCGAGGGTGCGTTCTGCTCGATCCACTCCAGCGCCCGGCTCACCTCGAAGCTCTCGGCCTCCGCCTCGCTCCCGAACCGCGCGTCCGCGAAGACGGGCAGATCGATGTGGCGCTCACCGGAGGGAGTGGGCTGGTGGATGGTCGCGACCGCCGACCACCTTCCGTCCTTCATGCGCTCGGTTGCCACGCTGATCGTGTAGTCGTTCGGGGCGGGGAAACGCCGTCGCTGCACCATGAGTCACCTCGTGTTGGAGGGGTTCAGGAGCGGGGAGCGCGCGGGAAGGCCTCTTCCGGCCACAGCCCCGGGACCACGGTCTGGCAGATGTACCGGCAGCGCGCGCACTGCAGCAGGGCCACGCTGGGCCGGCCGTACTGGCTCACGGTGTGGATCGCCTTCAGCGGGCGACCGCACCGCGGGCACGGCCCCTCGACGGAGCTCGCTCCGAGAATGCCGTGCGACTGTGAGTCCATGGCCTCGCCTCCTGTCTCGCCAGGTAAGGCATCGGTCATGCCGCCTGCACAAGCGCGAATCCACGCGGCGATACGGAACGCGGCCGCTGTCCGCCCGGTAAGATCGTCGTGTAGTTTCTACAAAGACGGGCCGCGCTCAGTGATGCCGCCACGCGTGAACGAGCACGCCGAGACCAACCGCGAGGAACGTGACGACGGCGAGGGCGGGCGCACCGAGCATCCGGCTCAGGATCACGCCCGCGGTGTCGGCTCCCACCGCCAGCAGCAGCACGGACCACGCGCAGCCCGCGGGGCAGGAGCCGCCGAGGGGCCCGAGGCGGATCCCGGGGGAGAAGGCGACCCGGCGCGGCGGCCGACGGACGACCGGCAGCTCCGCCCGCGTGGAGGCCGGGAGGCCCGACACACCGCGTCTAGCGGATGGCGGCCGTAACAGGCTAGGATTCATCCGGGAGGTACCTGGGAATGAAGAAGCTGGCTGCCGCGGTCCTGGTCGTCGTGATGCTGCTCTCGATCACGGTCGTGCCGAGCGAGGCCTGGGGACGGGGTGGCGGTCATTTCCATGGCGGCTGCTGCTGGGGCGGCTGGTGGCTGCCCGGGGCGATCTTCGGCGGGCTCGCGCTGGGCGCCGCCGTCGCGGCCGCGTCTACCCCCTACTACTACGCGCCGCCGGCCTACTACTCGGCCCCGCCCGCCGTCGTCTACGAGGCGGCGCCCGCCTACAGCGCGCCTCCGCCTCCCGCGGTGCAGCGTGAGGTCGTCTATCCTCACGGCCGCTACGTGCTCTACGGCGATGGGGTGCGCCAGCCGTGGCAGTGGGTCTGGGTCCCGGCCGCGCCGGCTCCGCCGCCCCCGCCGCCTCAGCGGTAGCGTCGCCTCACATCCATTCCTCGTCGTCGTCCTCGTCCTCCGGGCACTGCGCCGTGCCGGGAGCGGCGATGGCGAAGCGCCCCGCCGCCTCCATCAGGCTGCCCGGCCGCGGGTCGCCGACCGCGGTCAGAAGGTCCTGCGCTTCCGCCAGGGTCAGGATCGGCACGTCCGGCTGATGCCCGCGCATGATCCGCGCCTGGTGCGGCGAGGTGACCAGCCAGAGCAGCGCCTCGGGTAGATAGCTCAATCTCACGGCGAGCACCTCGCCGTACGTCAGCAGCGCCTCGCAGAAGGCGCGGCCGTCCCGCGACAGCCCTTGCTGACCGCTCAGGATCTGCTCCAGCGTGTAGACCTCTGACATGGCCGCCACCTCCTTCTTCGAGACTCGACTCGTGATGGGAGCAACCGACGTGCCACCGCTCGCCGACGCCGGTCCCCCGGGCGGAAGTCGCGGGAATCCCGGGGGCCGTCGCCGCTAGGGCTCCGCCTTGCGTTCCCGCGACCCACGACGGGGCCGAGGCGGCGTGACCCGGTAATCCGTTCCGGACCGAGCCCGGCCCGGACGGGCGCGGGCCGCGCGTGCGCGCCATCCGGGCGTCGAATCGCGGCCTGGCCGGGCGGCACCCGCCTTGCTTCCCTCCACGTCGTGAACCGGGAGGAGCATGCGATGCAATGTCCCAGGTGCAAGACCGAGCTGCCGGGCCCGGAGCCGTCCACCGAGTCACGGCCGAGGCCCGGAAAGGTCGTCGGACCACGACCGACCGAGGCCGGCGCGGAGACGCCGGAGGAGGCCCTGCGCGCGGACACGCCGCCCGCGCCGTGCCCGCAGTGCGGCTGGAGCACGATGTGGAACGAGTAGCACGCGGCAGCGCCGCGCGCGCCACCCCGCGCGGCTCCCCGCCGGCGATCAACGACCTCTGGTACAAGAACGCGGTCATCTACTGCCTGTCCGTCGGCACCTTCA
>DATFAJ010000297.1:0-2331 GCA_035254745.1 Candidatus Methylomirabilota bacterium
GAGAGCGCACCGCCCACGCTGATGCGCTTCACGCCGGCCTCCGCGAGCTGCGCCGCGGTGAGGTCGGGGTCGGCCGCGCTCATCACCACGTTGACCGGCTTGCCGACCGCGGAGACCACCGCCCGGATGGCGGGCAGGTCGCGGACGCCGGGAGCGTAGAGCACGTCGGCGCCCACCCGCTCGAAGGCCTGCAGGCGGCGGATCGCGTCGTCGAGATCGCGCCCGTGCAGGAGGTTCTCGGCGCGCGCGGTCAGCAGGAAGGGCACCGGCAGGGCGCGGGCGACCTCGACCGCGGCGTGCACGCGCTCCACCGCCAGGTCGAAGTCGTAGATGGGCCGGGCCGGATCGCCGGTGGCGTCCTCGATCGAGCCGCCCGAGATGCCGGCCTCCGCCGCGAGCCGGATGATCTCGGCCGCCGCGCGCGGCTCGTCGGCGTAGCCGTTCTCGAGGTCCGCGTTCACCGGCAGGTCGGTGGCGGCCGCGATCGCCCGGCAGTTCTCGATCACCTCGGCCCGGCTCACGGTGTTGGTGCCGTCGACCCGGCCGAGCGAGTTGGCGAGCCCGAGGCTCGTGGTGGCCAGGGCCTCGAAGCCCAGCGAGGCGAGCAGGCGGGCGGTGCCCGCGTCCCACGGGTTCGGGATGATGAAGGCGCCCGGGCGCTCGTGGAGCGCGCGGAAGCGGGCGGCCTTCTGGGCGGCGGTCGTCATGGTCGGGGACCCCTCACGTCTTCTCGAAGTCGATGCGCTCGTACACCGGCAGGCCCTGGAGGTAGCGTCGGAGGCAGTCGAGACCCATCTCGACCGCGCCCAGGCGGACCCACTCGCGGCCGCCCAGGATGCGGGCCTTGCGCGAGGCCGCGTCCGACGCGGTGGCGATCGCCAGGCAGATGGTGCCGCCGAACTCGATGCGGTCGGGGCCGTCGTCGAGGTCGATCAGGACCGCGAGGGCGTGGGTCGCCCCGGTCTGGGCGCGCGCGGCGCGGGCCACCGTCTCCGCGACCTGAGGCGTGAGCGGGCCGTCCGGCGCGCCGCCCGCGAGCCCCACCGCGGCCCACACCTCGGGCAGCGTCCGCGCGATCACCCCGCGACGGAAGATCGCCTCCGCGCCGGGCAGGTGGGCGAGACGGGCCGCCATCTGCCCGCTCGTGAACGTCTCGACCAGGGAGAGCGTGGCCTGGCGGCCGGCGAGCTCGCGCAGGAGCACGCTCTCGAGGGTCTGGTCGTCCTCGGCGAGGATGAAGTTGCCCACGCGCTTGCGTATCTCGCGCTCCACCGGCTCGAGCTTGCGCCGGATGTCGTCCATGTCGCGGCCGCGCGCGGTGAGCTTGGTCTCGAGCTGAGGGTAGTGGGCGCGGAAGCCGAGCTTCACGCTGCCGTCCGGCACGAGGGCCTCCACCCCGGTCAGGAGCGCGTCCACGTGCGACTCGCCCAGGCCGTAGGAGTGGAAGCGCTTGAGGAAGATGGCCCCGGGCAGGCCGGCCTTGGCGAGCAGGCGCGGGACGATCTGCTCCTCCAGCATCCGGCGCAGCTCGCGCGGGACACCGGGGGTGAAGTAGAAGCGGGCGCGCCCGATGTCCACCGCGAAGCCGCACGCGGTGCCGATCGGGTTGTCGAGCACCTCGGCGGTGGTGGGGAGCATGGCCTGCTTGCGGTTGTTGGGCGGCATCACCCGGCTCCGGCGCTGGAAGAACTCCTCCATGCGTCGGAGCCAGTCTTCGTTCAGCGCCAGGTCCACCCCGGCCGCCTTGGCCGCGATCTCCTGGGAGAGGTCGTCCACCGTGGGGCCGAGGCCGCCGTTGACGATCACCGCGTCGGCGCGCTCGCCCGCGAGCTGGAAGGCGTGCAGCAGGTTCTCGCGATCGTCGCCGACCGTGGTCTCCCAGTCGACCGACAGGCCCACGTCCTCCAGCTTCTGCGTGATGTAACTGAAGTTGGTGTTCACGATCTTGCCGGTCAGCACCTCGTCACCGGTGCAGATCACCTCGATCCTCATGCGTGGCGGGCCTCCGTCATGTCAGCGGGCTGGGGGTCGGGGTGCGGGCTCCCTCCGGGGAGCACGCTGACTCGCATCCGTGATTCGGCACTCGATGGGGCCACGAGATGGGAGCGCGAGCATTCGGCGATGCGCAGAAGCCACGGCTCCCCGGAGGGAGCCCGCACCCCGACCCCCAGCCCTCGCGCGCGCCCAGCCCCGACGACGTGACCGTCCACGCTAACCCATGAGAAGCGCGCCCGGCGTCTCACGACCCATCGTCTCGATCTGCGCGCGGGTGATGCCCTCCGCGAGCAGGCCGGAGACGAACATCTGGAGACCGTCTGCGGGCGTGGGGTT
>DATFAJ010000298.1:0-3238 GCA_035254745.1 Candidatus Methylomirabilota bacterium
TCAGGTCCGCCTTCGTGTACCCTTCCGCGGGCCAGAAGACCTTGCGGGGGTTGGTGGGCTTGAGGCGCGGCCCGGGATCGGGCGCCGCCGCCGGCGCGGGGTCCGGTGCCGCCTCGGCCCCGCCCGCCGGGCCGGGCTCGATCGGCTCCGCCGTCTCGCGGCGGCACTCTTCGGGCTTCCGGTCGTCGCGCAGGCCGAGGAACGTCGGGTGGCGCAGGCCGCCCTCCTCCGTCCAGTCGGTGAAGCGCACCTCGCAGACCAGGCGCGGCTCCACCCAGTGGTGCCCTCGCCCGGTGGGGACCGCGCCCGCCTCGAAGGGGGGCGTCGCACGGTCGAGGGGGCGGAGCCGCGCCCAGATCGCGGCGAGACCGGCCTGGTCGAAGCCGGTGCCCACCTTCGAGACGTAGACGAGGCGCCGCGCCTCCGCGGGCCCGTCGTAGAGGCCCAGGTGCAGCGCGCCGAAGTGTCCGCGCGCGCCCTGCGGATCGGTATAGCCGCCGATCACGAACTCCTGCCGCTTCTGGCACTTGATCTTGATCCAGTCGCGCGTGCGGCCCCCCGCATACACGCTGCGCGCCTTCTTGGCCACGATGCCCTCGAGCCGTTGCGCGGATGCCGCCTCGAAGAACGCGCGCCCCTCTTCCGCGACGTGATCGCCGTAGCGCACCGGTCCGAGCGGCGGCACCAGGAGTCGCAGGCACTCCTTACGCTCGACGAGCGGCCGGCGCCGCAGGTCGCGATCGTCGAGCAGGAGGCAGTCGAAGAAGACGCCCACCGCCGGCTGCCGGCGGGCGGCCAGCTCGATGTCCCGCGGGTCGGCGAGCGCCATGCGGGGCTGCAGCCGCTGGAAGCTCGGCCGGCCCGCGTCGTCCAGCGCCACGATCTCGCCGTCGATCACGAAGCGATCCACCGGCAGGGCGCGGAGCGCGCGCACGATCTCGGGATAGCGCGAGGTGGTGTCCTGCCCGCTCCGCCCGTACAGGGTCACCCGATCGCCTCGACGGTCCGCCAGGACCCGCACCCCGTCGTACTTGATCTCGTAGAGCCAGGCCGGATCGGAGAAGGGCCGCTCGGCGAGCGTGGCCAGCGTGAAGGGCTGGACCCGCGCGTCCACCTCGCCCCGCGGCGCCCCCAGCGACTCGAGGCGGGCGCGTACCGCGGCCAGACGGGCCGGACGATCGGCCATCTCCTCCACCGTGAGCCCCGAGACCACCGACTGCGGATAGCGCTCGATCAGCTCGGTGGCCGCCGACGGCAGCGCGGCGCCGTCGGCCTTCTTCAGGAGCAGCCAGTCGCGGTCCTTGCCCGACATCCGGGCGAGGGTCCAGCGCCCGCGCATCTTGTAGCCGAAGATCTCCACCTCGAGCCTGCCGCGCGCGAGCTGCTCGAGGGGATCCGTCGGCTTGGTGGACCGGTACCAGCCGTAGTCCCACACGATGACCGAGCCCGCGCCGTAGTTGCCGGCCGGGATGACCCCCTCGAAATCGCCGTACTCGATCGGGTGATCCTCGACGTGGACCGCGAGACGCTTCTCCTCCGCGTGGCCCGACGGCCCCTTGGGCACCGCCCAGCTCTTCAGCACCCCGTCCATCTCGAGGCGCAGGTCGTAGTGCAGGCGCCGCGCGGCGTGCTTCTGCACCACGAACAGCCGCCCGCCCGCGGGCAGACGCCCGCCGAAGGGCTCGGGGGTGCGATCCGGATCACGCTTCTTGCGATAGGCTTCGAGCGGCGGCGGGCGCTCGCCGCCCAGCGAGTCCGGCACAATCCCTCGCCCCTTCGCGGCGGGCTCACCCCTATCCGGTGCGGTCGCCATCGGAGACTTGGAGCATAGCCGCCCCGGTGGTACTGTGCAAAGCCTCACGGCCATGGCTCCTCATTCCATCGGCTCCGGCACGATCTCCTTCGGGCTGGTCTCCATCCCGGTCAGGCTCTACACCGCCGCGTCGGGCGGCGGGGTCAGCTTCAATCTGCTGCACGCCAAGTGCGGCAGTCGCATCAAGCAGCAGACGTTCTGCCCGGTGTGCAACGAGGTCGTGGAGCGCGGGGCGCTCGTGAAGGGCTACGAGTTCCAGAAGGAGCAATACGTCCGCTTCACCGACGAGGAGCTGAAGTCGCTCGAGGGCGAGGCGTCGAAGGTCATCGACATCGCGGAGTTCGTGCCGCTTCCCTCGGTCGACCCGATCTACTTCGAGAAGACCTACTACCTCGGCCCCGACAAGGGGGGCGAGAAGCCGTACCGCCTCCTCGCCGACGCGATGGCCAAGAGCGACCGGGTCGCGCTCGCCACCTTCGTGATGCGCGGCAAGGAGAGCCTCGTCCTCATCCGCCCCGCCCAGGACGGCCTGATGCTGCACACGATGTACTTCGCCGACGAGGTGCGCGACTTCGGCGAGATCGAGAAGGGCAAATCGGTGAAGCTGCGCGACGGCGAGCTCGAGCTGGCCGAGCGGCTGATCGGCGAGCTGTCCCACGACGAGTTCAAGCCCGAGCAGTACCAGGACGACTACCGCAGTCGCGTGCTCGAGATGGTGACCTCCAAGGTGGAGGGCAAGGAGATCACCGCCGCGGCGCCCGAGGCCCAGCGGGCGCAGGTGATCGACCTGATGGACGCCCTCAAGCAGAGCCTCGCCAAGCGTGGCGGCGGCGACGAGCGGGCGGGCGCGCCCGTCTCCAAGAAGCCGCCGGCCAAGGCGCCCAAGCGCGCCGCCGCGTCCGACAAGGACAGGAAGGCGCAAGCCGGCCGGAAATGACCGCCTTCTCCACCCACGAGGTGGCGAAGATCCTCGGTCTGCCGGACTCCAAGATTCGCTCTTGCGCGCGCGCCGCCCTGCTCACGCCTACCCGGGGCCCCGGCGGGCGCCTCCGCTGGTCCTTCCAGGATCTGCTCCTGCTCAAGACCACCCGCGGCCTGCTCGAGGCCCGGGTGCCCGCGCGCCGCATCCGTCGGATGCTGGCCTCGTTGAGGCGCCAGCTGCCCGGCGACCAGGCGCTGTCCAGCGTCAGCATCTACGCGGACGGCCGGCGCGTCGTCGCCTGGGACGGCACCGCGCGCTGGCAGCCCGACTCCGGCCAGTTCCTCTTCAGCTTCGACGCGAACGCGGTGGCGGTCCCGGATCCCGCCCGGCTCGCGGCGGCGGCCCCGCCCGAGCCACCGGCCCGCTCGGCAGGCGAATGGTTCGATCTCGGCTGCGAGCTCGAGACGGCCTCGCCCGGCGAGGCGCGCCACGCCTACGAGCAG
>DATFAJ010000299.1:0-4004 GCA_035254745.1 Candidatus Methylomirabilota bacterium
CCGCGCGAAATCCTCGTCGGTCTCGCCGGGGAAGCCGACGATCAGGTCGGTGGACAGGGCGAGGTCCGGCACCGTCTCCTGCAGCTCCGCGATCAGCTCGAGGTAGCGTGCGCGGGTGTAGCCGCGATTCATCCGCTCGAGAACCCGGTCGGATCCGGACTGCAGCGGCAGGTGCAGGTACTCGCAGACCTTGGGGACGTCGCGAATGGCGCGGATCAGCCGGGGCGTGAGGTTGTACGGGTTCGAGGTCGTGAAGCGGATCCGCTCGATACCGTCGATGTCGTTGACCCGCTCGAGCAGATCGGCCAGGTCGGTGGGCGGGCTCAGGTCCCGCCCGTAGGCGTTCACGGTCTGGCCGAGCAGCGTCACCTCCCGGCAGCCCGCGGCGGCGAGCCCCCGGATCTCCTCGACGATGACCGTGGGGGCGTGGCTGCGCTCCCGGCCCCGCGTGGTCGGCACGACGCAGAAGGTGCAGAACTTCTCGCAGCCTTCCATGACCGTGACGAACGCCTTGAGCCGCCGGCCGCCGTCGGGCCGCGCGGTGATCTTCACGAGCGCCCCCTCCCCGGTCTCGAGCACCGGGCCCCGCCCCGCGCGCGCCCGCTCGACCAGCTCGGCCACCCGCGCGATGGCGGGCGAGCCGAAGACCAGATCCACGTACGGGGCGCGCTCCTGGATGCGACCCTTCTGCAGCTGGGCCATGCAGCCCATGACCCCGATCGTGAGGTCGGGCCGCCGGCGCTTGAGCAGCCGGAGCGCGCCGAGCTGCGAGAACACCTTGTCCTCCGCCTTCTCGCGGATCGAGCAGGTGTTGAGCAGGATCAGGTCGGCTTCCTCCGGGCGATCGGTCAGCTCGTAGCGCTCCCGCTTGAGCAGGCCCGCCACGCGCTCGGAGTCGTACTCGTTCATCTGGCAGCCGTAGGTGATCAGGTGGAGCTTGGCCATCAGCGGGTCGACGACGAGCGAGACGGCCGCAGAGGATTTTTCCGCATAATTGGTCGGGACTTACGGTAGCATCCGCCCCCGGGCATGTCAAACTCCCGGCGAATCCGACGGCTCAAACGGTCTCCTCGAAGACGCCGATCCGCCGGAACTTCTCCTGGCGCTCCTCGATCAGCTCCGCCTCGGACTTGGACTTGAGCTGCCAGAGCTGCTCGCGCAGCACCGCGCGCAGGCTGGCCGCCGCCGCCTCCCAGTTGCGGTGGGCGCCCCCCACCGGCTCCGGCACGATCGCGTCGATGACGCCCAGCTTGAGCAGGTCCGGCGCGGTCACCCGCATCAGCTCCGCCGCCTCGGGCGCCTTCGCGGCCTCGCCCCAGAGGATCGCGGCGCAGCCCTCGGGCGAGATCACCGAGTAGATCGCGTACTCGAGCATCAGCACCCGGTTGCCGACGCCGAGCGCGAGCGCGCCGCCGCTGCCTCCCTCGCCGGTGACCACGCACACGATCGGGGTGGGCAGCCCCGCCATCTCGCGCAGGTTGCGCGCGATGGCCTCGGCCTGCCCCCGCTCCTCGGCGGCCAGGCCCGGGTAGGCGCCCGGCGTGTCGATGAGGGTGATGATGGGCTTGCCGAACTTGCCCGCGAGCTGCATCAGCCGGAGCGCCTTGCGATAGCCCTCCGGGTGCGGCATGCCGAAGTTGCGGGCGATGTTCTCGCGGGTGTCGCGCCCCTTCTGATGCCCGATCACCACCACCGGCTCGCCGTCGAAGGTGGCGAGGCCGCCCACGATCGCCTTGTCGTCGCCGAAGACGCGGTCGCCGTGCAGCTCGACCCAGTCCTCGAGCAGCAGGTTGACGAGGTCGAGGGTGTGGGGACGCTTCGGGTGCCGGGCGATCTGGGTGCGCTGCCAGGCGGTCAGGCCCGAGTAGATGCGCTGCTGCTGGCGGGCGAGCCGCTCCTCGAGCTTGGCGATCTCGTCGCGCGCGGCGAGCGAGTCCTCGGAGGCGCGCAGCTCCGCGATGCGGTTCTCGAGCTCAAGGAGCGGCTTCTCGAACTCAAGCTCGTCCGGCATACTCCACGAGTATACTGCCCGCGCCGAGGAGGCCTTCCACTTTCGCCACCAGGTCGGAGGCCGGATCCACCCCCAGCTCCTTCACCCGCAGCACCACCTCCTGCTCGGGCAGCAGCACGTGCAGGAAGAGCGGGGTTCGCCCCTCGTGCTCGTAGCAGGCCGCCTTCACCGAGGCGAGCAGGGTGGGCAGCGACTCCGCCGCCGCGCTCACCCGGATGCGGCAGGCGTGCGCGACGTCCTGACCGCCACCGTGCCCGTTCCCGTTCCCGGCGGCGTGGGCACCGCCGGCTGCGTGTCCATTCGCCACCGCTTCCTCCAGGGGCTTGATCTCCTCCGCCAGCACCACCCGTCCCTTGTCGCTGTCGTCGGCCCGGCCCTTGACGATCACCGGCCCCTTGTGGCGCAGCGCGCTCGCGCAGCTGCGGTACGGCTCGGGGAAGATCGTGAGCGGCACGCTGCCGTCGACCAGCTCGAGGGTGGCGAAGGCCATCCGGTTGCCGCTCTTGGTCGCGCTCTCGCTGAATGCGCTCACCTGCCCCAGCAGCAGGACGCGCGATCCGGTCGAGCGGGCGGCCAGGTCCGCGGCGTTGAGGGCGCCGATGCGCCGCACCACCTCGCGGTACTGCTCGAGCGGGTGGCCGGAGAGATAGAAGCCCAGCACCTCCCGCTCGAACGCCAGCATCTCCTCCTGCGGCCACTCGGGCACCCGGGCCGCGGGCGACACCACCGCGGCTTTGGGGGCGTCGCCGCTCCCGAGGGCGTCGAAGAGCGAGACCTGCCCCTCCTCCCGGTCGCGCTGCCGCCGCTGGCCGCCCTCCATCGCCTGGTCGAGCGAGGCGAGCAGGCCCGCGCGCGTGTTGCCGAGCGAGTCGAACGCGCCCGCCTTGATCAGGCACTCGATCACGCGCCGGTTGACCAGGCGCAGGTCGACGCGCGCGCAGAAGTCGTCGAGCGCGGTGAAGGCGCCGTCGGCCTCGCGCACCTTCACGATCGAGTCGATCGCGGTGGCGCCCACGTTCTTGATCGCGGCGAGCCCGAAGTGGATCGCGTCGCCCGCCACCGTGAACTGGGCGCGCGAGACGTTGACGTCGGGCGGCTCCACCCGCAGGCCCATCGCCCGCGTCTCCTCCACGTACTGCACGATCTTGTCCGTCTTCTCCATCTCGGAGGTGAGCAGGGCGGCCATGAACTCGGTCGGGTAGTTGGCCTTGAGGTACGCGGTCTGGTACGCCACCACCCCGTAGCACGCGGCGTGGGAGTTGTGGACCGCGATGCCGTTGGCGATGAAGCTCGCCGCCCCCGGCACCTCGAAGTCGTAGGTCGCCTCCTCCCCCTCCAGCGTGAAGCTTCGCGGTCGCGACCAGCCCATCGGCGACTCGGCCAACGCGTGCAGCGTGGGTGAATCGAGCCGCTCGGCCAGGTAGCTCAGAGTATCCCGGCGCAGTCCGCGCTTGCGTCCATCCTGGAACAGCAGCCGATACGAGATCCCAAGAGCCCGGCACCCCGTCCGCAGGCTGGCGTACGCCTTGGAGATCGCCTCGCGCAACGGTGCCAGCGCCACGCTCGCGGGAATCACGTCAACGGTGCCGCGCGCCTGAAGGGTCGGAGTTCCATCGTAGTCGGCTACGAGGCCGGCAAGGTCTTCCCGCTTCCGTCCCACCAGGTGCCGACCGACAAGCTGCTCGAACCAACGAAACGTCACTCGGCCACCGAGCAGGTTCACGGTGAACCCGATTCGCCTGGCTCCGTGATAGGCGAACTCCTTACGGTGAATCGTCGCCGACAGCCCCAACTTCAGCAACAGGCGTCGCACGTCGAATGCCAGACTTTGCAATGAGGTCGCGTAGAAGACCGACCGAGTGCCTCGGTGGACGCATCCATCTCCTTGGAAGAGCTTGGCCACCAGCACCGAGACAGCGCGGAGATCCCACAAGTCCACCGCTGCAGGCAGGCGCTTGTCCAGAGCCCTCTTGCCTTGCAGACCACAGTCCTC
>DATFAJ010000300.1:0-6254 GCA_035254745.1 Candidatus Methylomirabilota bacterium
GATCCGACCCTCCGCGTCGATCGCGAAGCCGCCCTCCGCGGTCGTGGCGAGCATCTCGGCCAGATCCAGCCCTTCCGACGCCTTCATGCGGCTCCGTGCCAGCATTCGGTGACCTCCCCCTGTTCGGCCGGTCGGTCGGGAATTCTGCAAGTGAGGTGCCGACGGCTCTTGCCTCGCAAGTGGTCGATTTGCGCCCGATTCCCGGCAGCCCCCCCGAGTGCGGGCGTCCGGGCGTGGTGCAGCGAGGCCCCATCTGGGGAGGCGGCGCCTCAGGCCGAGCGCCCGGGCTGGGTGGGGCTTTGGCCCTCGACCGCGGTGGCAGTCCCCTCCGGCATGCCCCCATGGAGGCAGGCCTGCCGGCACGTCACCGCCGTGGACGGCGTGAACGCGCTGCAGCGGCGCACCGCGATGAACCGCCGGAGCCCCGGCACCCCATGCTCCTCGAACTCCACGTCGACCTCGCATCCGGCCTGCGCGCACCAGAAACGGCGGTGCACGAGGCGACTGGCTGCGACCGTGGCGAGCAACAGCACCAGTGCCGTGACGATCCCCCAGGCCAGGAACCCCCATCCCAACATCCAGCTCACCTGTCCGCCACCAACCGGTTCAGCCGGCCCATAGGTCATGGTCCAGTCCATGGACATCACCTCTGCCGGGAAAGGCTGCAATCCCGGTGCCCACGTCCCGTGAGCCGAACGAGCCATGAAATTGGAGCCGGGACCTCATTGCCCGTCGAGGCTGAATCCGGTCTACTGGCCTCGACGAACACCGTCGGGGCCTGGTCAACCGACAGAGCTCGTCGAGCGGCACGGCAGTACCAAGGTCCCGGCTGCTGCCGGGACGCGAGCGGGCCCGGCGGGTCCGCCGCACATCGGCCCGGTGGCCGGCCATCACGCTGGTCCACCGGGCCATTGCTTACCCCCACCATCGCAGGGGGCCGGGGCACCGAGCCGGTCACGGTCTCACTGAGCCCGTCGAATTCCCTGAAGGAGCGCAACGAGATCCGCCATCTCCCGTGACTGGAACGTCGGCCAGGGCGCCCTGCCCCCGCCCGGAGCGGGAGCCGTGACCACGGTGTGGTTCCAGAGAGCGGCCAGCACGCCCGCGGGAGAATCCATACCCTTCGCCCGGGTCAGGTCGCTCGCGGACTTCCCCCGCTCACCGTAGACGCCGTGGCACGCGAGGCAGCCCTTGGTCGACAGCATGGCCCAGCCGCGGCTCGGGCTTCCCGAGGCCGCGAAGTAGCCAGACGAGTAGAGGTAGGCCACCAGATCGGCCATGTCCTCCGGCCGGAGCTGCGGGATCGTGATGTTCCGGGCCGCCATCGCCGCCGTCATCGCCGGAGCCTTGTTCCAGATCGCGGCCGCGAACTCGAGCGGGCTCCGGCGCACCCCCTTGTCGGTGAGCGAGGGCCCCACGTTACCGCCCGCCCCACCGACGCTGTGGCACTGCACGCACTGCTTCTCCGCGAAGAGGAGCCGCCCGCGCTCCGCGTCGCCCGGTAGCACGAACACCGACCCGGCCGCCGCCCCCGTGTTGGGGGACAGGTACGCGATCAGGTCGCGGAGCTCGAGCGCGGTGAAGGTGGGCCGCTCGACACTCTTGGCCTTCATCACGTCGGCCATCTGCGGGCCGTGATTCCACATCGCGGCGGCCGCGTAGAGAGGCGAGCCGAACTGCTTGAGATGATCCACGTTCGGGCCTGGCCCGGCGGCCCCGTGACACTCCGCGCAGTGCTTGGTCGTGAAGAGACGCTTGCCGGTCTCGGTGTTCCCCGGGCTGTCGAAGTAGCCGAGCGAGTACAGGAATCCGACGAGGTTCTTCGCCTCCTCGGAATCGAGCTGAGGTCGGGTGATGCCGAGCTGCTTCATCCGCTCGGTCATGCGCGGGAGGTGGTTCCACATCGCGGCGGCCAGGTCGTAGAAGGTGTGCGGCCGCGAGATCTTTGCCAGGTCGGGCCCGACCTTCCCGCCGGAGCCGTTCAGCGAGTGGCACTTCACGCATCCCTTCGCGTCGAACACCCGCGAGCCGGCGGCCGGATCCTGCCCGGAGCTGGGAGACTGCGCCCACGTGACGCTCGCCGATCCAGCGAGGAGCGCGGCCGCCGCGACGAGCATCATGAAAGCCCGGATCATCGATGACTCCCTCGTTTGGGTCCGAGACACGGCAGATCACCCTTCGACAAACCGGCCAATAATAGCACGGGGCTCCGGTAGCCAAACAATCCGGACGCCCCGCCGGAGCCGCCGCCGTGCGAGGGACGGTGCCGGTTCGGCAAGGGACTTGACCGGGCGGCGACGACTCGCCATTCTTGAGGCCGCCGGCAGGGTCGGCTTCGGCGGTTTCACCTCCAGGCGTGGCGAAAGGGGAGCGCTCATGCTCGATCTCGTGATCAGGAACGCGCGCATCTGCGACGGCACGGGGGCGCCCGCCTTCATGGGCGACCTGGGGGTGGCGGGAGGGAGGATCCGGTACGTGGGCCCGTCCAGCGGACAGGCGGCGGAGCGGGTGCTGGATGCCGACGGCCTGGTTCTGGCTCCGGGCTTCGTGGATCCCCACACCCACTACGACGCGCAGATCGCCTGGGATCCGCTCCTCACGTGCTCGCCGTGGCACGGCGTCACCACCGTGATCATGGGCAACTGCGGGGTGGGCGTCGCGCCGGTGCGGCCCGAGACGCGCGAGATCCTGATGCAGGACCTGGTCAACGTCGAGGCCATCCCCTACGACGTGATGAAGGCGGGCATCGACTGGCAGTGGGAGAGCTACGGCCAGTACCTCGACGCGGTCGGGCGCGGCGGGCTCGGCATCAACGTGGCGGGCCTGGTCGCGTTCACCCCGCTCCGGCACTACGTGATGGGCGAGGCCTCGTTCGAGCGGGCCGCCACCCCGGACGAGATCGCGACCATGCGGCGCCTGCTCCGCGAGGCGATGGAGGCCGGCGCCTTCGGCTTCACCACCACGACCTCGCGCAACCACGTGGGCTACCAGGGGCGTCCCCTCGCCTGTCGCAACGCGAGCCGCGAGGAGCTGATCGGGGTGGTCGCGGGCCTCCGCGACGCCGGCCGCGGCGCGATCGAGATCATCCTGAACTCGGGCGGCATGCACGCGGTGAGCGACGACGACGTCGACCTCCTGCGCCAGATCACGCGGGCGAGCGGCCGGCCGGTGACGTGGCTCGCGCTCTTCGCGCACCCGGGCGATCCCGGCTTCCACGACCAGACCTTCGCCAAGCTCGGCGACCTGGTGAAGCAGGCCATCCCCCAGGTGACGCCGCGGCCGATCATGAGCCAGGGCGACCTCAAGAGCCCGACCATGTTCGGCTCCTTCGTCTCCTGGCAGAAGGCGTTCAACCGCTCGCCCGCCGAGCAGACCGCGCTCTACCGCGACCCCGAGTTCCGTGAGGCCTTCCGGCAGGAGCTCGAGAGCCGCAAGCGCAGCCACATGTGGGGGCAGATGCGCGTGCTGGAGGTGGGGCGGCCCGAGCTCGCCGCCCACGTGGGCCGCACCATCGAGGAGATCGCGGCGGCCCAGGGCAAGCGGCCGGTGGACGCCTACTTCGACCTGGGACTGGCCGACAACCTCGACACGCGCTTCCAGTCGTCCACGTTCAACTTCGACCCCGCCGGCATCGAGCGGCTCATCACCGACGACCGCTGCCTGATCGGGCTCTCGGACGGCGGCGCGCACGTCGACTTCATCTGCGACGTGGGCTACGCCACCGCGTTGCTCGATCTGTGGGTGCGCCGCAAGGGCGTGCTGACGCTGGAGAAGGCGGTTCACAAGCTGACCCAGGTGCCGGCCACCGTGTTCGGCATCCCCGACCGCGGCGTGCTCGCGGAGGGCAAGGTCGCGGACCTGGTCCTCTTCGACCCGGCGACCGTGACCGCGAAGACCCCGCACTACGCCTACGACCTGCCGTGCAACGGTCGGCGCCTGGTCTCGGAGTCGGAGGGGATCCGGGCCACGTTCGTGGCGGGCACGCAGCTCTACGACGACGGCAAGCACACCGGGGCCATGCCCGGGCGTATTCTGAGAAGCCACGAGTAGCCCGCATGCGCGGCCGGCAGGTCTTCATGGAGAGCCTCATCGCCCACGGGGTGGAGTACATCTTCGGCAACCCCGGCACCACCGAGAGCCCCATCCTCGACGCGCTGCTCGACTACCCGCAGCTCCGCTACATCGTGGCGCTGCACGAGGGCGTGGCGCTCGGCGCGGCCAGCTACTACGCGCAGACCACCGGGCGGCCCGCGGTGGTCAACGTGCACGTGGCGCCGGGGCTCGGCAACGCGCTCGGCATGCTCTACAACGCGTTCAAGGCCCGGGCGCCGCTCGTGGTGACCGCCGGGCAGCAGGACACCCGCCTCCGCCTGCGCGGGCCGGTGCTCGGGCACGACCTCGTCGCGATGGCCGCCCCGCTCACCAAGTGGAGCGTGCAGGTCGAGCGGGCCGACGAGTTCGCGCCGATCATGCACCGCGCGCTGAAGATCGCCACCGATCCGCCCGCGGGGCCGGTGTTCGTCGCCCTGCCGATCGACGTGCTCGAGCAGGAGACCGAGCTCGGTCCCCTGCCCCCGGGCCGGCTCCATCGCGCCACCGCGCCCGATCCGGCCGGGATCGAGGCGGCGGCCGCGCTCCTGCTCGGCAGCCGGCGCCCGGTCATCGTCGCCGGGGACGACACCGCGAGCGCGGTGGCCGACCTCGTGGCGCTGGCTTCGCTGCTCGGGGCCGCGGTCTGGTGCGAGGGCATCCGGGCGCACCAGGTAGTGCCGAGCAGCCATCCGAACTTCCGGCTCGGCCTCCCCTTCGACGCGGTCGCCATCCGCCGGGCCCTCGACGACGCCGACGTCGTCCTGCTGGTCGGTGGCCCGTTCTTCGAGGAGGTCTGGTACGCCCCCGGCTCCCCGCTCCCGCCCGGCGCCGCCGCCATCCAGGTGGAGGCCTCGCCGGAGCGGCTCGCCCACAATCTCCCGGTCACGGTCGGCCTCGTGAGCCATCCGCGCGCGGCCCTCTCCGCCTTGCGGGCCGCAGTGGAGCGCGGGGCCGACGCCGCCTTCCGCGCCGCCGCCGCCGGGCGGAACGACACCCTGCAGGCCCTCAAGGCCCAGGACGCCCAGGCCCAGCGCGCCCGCGCCGCGAAGCGCTGGAACAACGCGCCGATCTCGGTGCCGCGGCTGATGGCCGAGATCGAGGGCGCGCTGCCGCCCGACGCCATCGTCGTCGACGAGTCGATCACCGCCGGCCCCGACCTCGCCCGCACCGTGCAGTTCGAGCGCGCGGGCGACTACGTCGGCGCCCGCGGCGGCGGCATCGGGCAGGCCCTGCCGGGCGCGCTCGGCGTCAAGCTCGGCCATCCCGACCGCCCGGTGGTCGCGCTCTCGGGCGACGGCTCGGCGATGTACAGCATCCAGGCGCTCTGGACCGCGGCCCATCACGACCTCGCGGTGGCCTTCGTGATCCTGAACAACCGCGAGTACCGCATCCTGAAGCACAACATGGATACGTACCGACAGCGCTTCGGCGCGAAGCCGGACCGCGGCTATCCGAACATGGACCTCGTCTCGCCCGACCTGGGCTTCGTCGACATCGCCCGCGGGCTGGGCGTGGAGGGTGTGCGTGTGAACACGCCGGCCGAGGTGCGTCCCGCGCTCGACCGGGCGCTCGGCGCCGGACGGCCCTTCCTGCTCGACGTCGCGATCGAGGGCCGCCCCTGACCGCTCAGGTCCGCGACGCCGCCGCCGGCTCGTAGAGACAGAGCGGATCCTCGCCCAGGGCGTCGCCGGCGGCCAGGGCGCGCGCCCGGGAGCCCCCGCAGACCTCGCGCCACTCGCACTGCCCGCAGCGGCCGCGAAAGAGGTCCGGTCGCCTCAGCGCGCGGAAGAGGTCCGAGTGGCGATAGAGGTCCACCGGGTCCGCGGTCCGGACGTCGCCCGCCCCCACCGCGAAGAACCCCGAGGGACGAACCTCGCCGGCATCCGAGATGAACATGATGCCGTTGCCGTCCCGGATGCCCGCCCCGTGCCCGGCCTTGCCCACGACGCGGCGGAAGTGCGGGGCCTCGGTGGTCGTGACGATCGGTCCCGGCAGCGCGGCCCGGGCCCGCAGCCACTCGAAGAGATCCTCGCAGGCCCGGGCCGAGATGGGGCGCAGCAGCGCGCCGCGGCCGACCCCGATCAGGAAGAAGAGGCTCCAGCGGGCCGCGCCGAGCTTGGTGGCCAGGGCGTGGATCGCGGGCAGGTCGTCCAGGGTCTCCT
>DATFAJ010000301.1:0-13929 GCA_035254745.1 Candidatus Methylomirabilota bacterium
GGCGCCGGTGATCGCCTACGTGCCGGAGGGCGGGCTCGCGCCGCCCACCGGGCACATGCGCTTCGCGGGCACCATCACCACGCCGGAGGACGCCTTCGAGAAGGTGCTCGAGTCCGCCGCGCGCAGCTTCAAGCTGCACGGATTCCGCCACATCGTCCTGCTGGGCGACCACGGATCGACCCAGGCCGGCCAGAAGGCGGTGGCGGCGCGGCTGAACCGCGAGTGGGCCGCGACCCCGGTGCGGGTGCTCGCGATCGAGGAGTACTACCGCGCCAGCGAGGTGGAGGTGGCGCAGCTGCTGAAGAGCCGCGGCTACCGCGACGCCGAGCTCGGACGTCACGCCGGGCTCACCGACACCGCCCTGACGCTGGCCACCGAGCCCCGCATGGTCCGGGCCGATCGCCTGCGGCCCGGGGGCGGGGGAGACGGCGTCGACGGCGATCCGAGCCGCGCGACCGCGGAGCTGGGACGGGCCGGCGTCGAGCTGATCGTGACCCGGACCGTGGAGGCCATTCGCAAATCCATCCCGACGCGCTGAAGGAGACGATCGGTATGACGACCAGATTGCGCTTCGTGCTCTCGCTCGCGGTGTGGCTCTGGTGCGGCGTGGCCGCCGCCCAGACCGGCCCGCGCCCGGTGGAGACGGTTCCCGGGATGCCGCCGGTGGTGGACCCGACCAATCTCTACAGCGAGACGCGCCCGGACCGGCTGAGCCCGGCGGTGAGCGGTGCGCTGGCGCGGATCTACGTGCCCAATCGCCAGGGCAACGACGTCTCGGTGATCGATCCCGCCACCATGAAGGTGGTCGACCGCTTCCCGGTGGGGGTGAACCCGCAGCACGTGGTGCCCTCGTGGGACCTCAAGACGCTGTGGGTGACCAACAACGCGGAGGGCCGGACCGACGGGACCCTGACCCCCATCGATCCCGCCACCGGCAAGCCGGGCCAGCCGATCGCGGTCGAGGACCCGTACAACATGTACTTCACCCCCGACGGGCGCTCCGCGATCGTGGTGGCGGAGGCCCTCCAGCGGCTCGACCTGCGCGATCCCCACACGATGGCGCTGCAGCGCTCGATCTCGGTCCCGAAGTGCAAGGGCATCAACCACGCCGACTTCTCCATCGACGGGCGCTTCGCGATCTTCACCTGCGAGTTCCAGGGCATGCTGGCCAAGGTCGACGTGGTGGGGGGCAAGGTCCTCGGCTACCTCAAGCTCTCCCGCGGGGGCATGCCGCAGGACGTCCGCGTCTCCGCCGACGGCAAGGTCTTCTACGTGGCCGACATGAAGGCGGGCGGGGTGTTCGTGATCGACGGCGACGCCTTCACCGAGATCACGTTCCTCAAGACCGGCATCGGCGCGCACGGGCTCTACCCGAGCCGCGACGGCAGCAAGCTCTACGTGGCCAACCGCGGCTCCGCCCACGTGTTCGCGGCGCCGCGGGGCAAGGGCAGCGTCTCGGTCATCGACTTCGCCACCCGGCGGGTCGTGACCACGTGGCCGATCCCGGGCGGGGGCAGCCCCGACATGGGCAACGTGAGCGTCGACGGCAAGACGCTGTGGCTCTCCGGGCGCTTCGACAACGTGGTGTACGCGATCGATACCACCAGCGGCGAGGTGCGCTCGATCCCGGTGGGCAAGGAGCCGCACGGGCTCGCGGTGTGGCCGCAGCCGGGACGCTACTCCCTCGGCCACACCGGCAACATGCGGTAGCAGGCCGCCGATAAAGGCCCATCTGCTTCGTTGACGCCCTCGTCCGCACGCTCGACGTACAGGAAGTACGCCTCGCGTGCGGACTTCGGGCGTCGCCTCGCAGCTGGACCTTTCTCGGCGGCCTGCGGCGTGGCCGGTAGACGTCAGGTTGTCGCACGGCGCGGGCGGGGGCGGGCGGTGGCGAGCAGGAAGAGGGCCCAGCTCAGCAGCACTCCCAGCGGGGCCAGCCCGAAGGGGATCCGGTAGGAGCCGGTGAGGTCGTAGAGGAAGCCGGCCAGCGCCGGGCCCGCCGCCGCGCCGCACCGCCAGCCGAGGGTCAGGATTCCCATGATGGCGCCGAGCGCCCGCAGGCCGAAAACCTGCGGGACCACCTGGGCGACCACGGTGTCGCTGGCCGCGAACCCGGCGCCGAACGCGGTCAGCGAGAGGAGCAGCGCCGCGCGCGAGGGCACCCACAGCAGGCCGACCAGGGCCGCGATCTGCAGCACGAAGGCGGCCGCGATCGTGCGGCGCGCGCCCACACGGTCCGACAGGGTGCCCCCCAGCAGCCGGCCGATCGCGGAGCCGATCCCGTAGGCGGTGAGCGACAGCGACGCGCCGGTGAGGCTCACGCCCCGGTCGCGGGCGAAGGGCACCGCGTGGACCGAGATCATGATCGCGATCCCCCCCACGAGGAGCCACGAGACGTTGAGCGCCCACTGGCGCGGATCGGTCAGCGACTCCCGGAGCGTGATGCCGTGCGCGCCGCCCCGGGCGGCGCCGGACGCGCCGGCCGGCCGCGGGCGGCGCAGCGCGTCGCGCTCGGCGTGACGGGGCAGGCGCACGCCGAGGGCCGCGACGGTGGTGACGAGGCCGCAGCCGCTGCCGAGCACGTAGTAGGCGACGCGCCAGCCGAGTCGGGTGATGAGCCACGCCGCGGCCGGGCCGCCGGTGATGTAGCCCAGGTTGAAGCCGATCAGCACCAGCGCCAGCGCGAGGCCGCGCCGGTCCTCGAACCAGTGGGTGACCGTCGCGGTGCCGAGCACGTAGAAGCTCGAGGTGCCCACGCCCGCCACGAGGCCGACCAGCAGGTAGAGCTGCCAGAGCGCGCTCACCGCCGCCACCAGCGCGAAGCCCGCGCCCGCCAGCGCCGTCGTGGCGGCGAGCAGCACGCGTGGGCCGTGCCGGTCGGCCAGGGTGCCGACCGCGAAGCCGGCGACCCCGCCGACCAGGAGGTTCAGGGAGAGCGCGGCCGAGACCGCGCCGCGGGTCCACCCGAAGTGCTCGGCGAGCACCGGCAGGAACACGCCGTACGCGGCGAGCGGCACCGAGACGCCGTAGCTGACCACGAAGAGGGCGGCGACGATCAGCCAGCGGCGGGTGTCCGCGCGGACGGCCACGGTCGGTGCTCCGGTCCTGGAGGGGAGCGCGGGGCCGGCTCAGGCCGGCGGCTTCCGCCGGAGGAGATAGCGGTGCTCGCCCTCCATCACCAGCTCGCGCGCCTGGTTGTGCACGGTGGCGCGCATGGCGACCACGCCGGTGGTGCGCCCGGGCTCGAGCCGCGTGATCGTGAGGAGGGGGTAGAGCGTGTCCCCCACGTAGACCGGCTTGAGGAAGCGCGACGACTGGTCGAGGAAGGCCACCAGCGAGTCGCTGATCGCGTGCGGGAAGATGCCGGCGCCCGCCGCGGCCTGGGCGGTGACGAGCAGGCCGTGGGCGAGCAGGTCGCGGTGTCCGTGGGCGCGGCAGTACTCGCGATCGTAGTGGATCGGGTGGTTGTCCGCGGAGGCGAGCTGGAACGCGGCGAAGAGGGCCTCGGTCATGGTGCGCGAGGGAATCGGGAAGCGCTCGCCCACCGTGAGGTCGTCGAACCAGCGCGGGGCGGCGAGCCGGTGCGCCTCCGGGCGGAAGGCCGGATCGGGCATGGCGCGGGCGATCCGCCCTAGCGCGCCGGCGCCGGCGCGACGACGGTCGCGGCGGTCGGGACGCGCCCCGGCAGCAGAGCGACGAAGAGGGTGGTCGAGGCGGAGATGACCGCCATCACCAGGAGCAGAGTGGTGAACCCGGCCGCCTTCACCGTCGGGCCGAGCAGGTACACCGCGAGCGCGCTGACCCCGAAGGAGACGGCCAGGCGCATGCCGGCCACCCGCGAGCGCATCCGGTCGTCGACGTACTGCACGATCATGGCGTCGATGAACGGGATCGCCCCGAAGACGAACACCATGAACACGAGCACGATCGCGTAGAGCATCCAGCCCTGCGCGTTCGCGGCGAGCAGGAAGAGCGGCACCTGGGCGGCCACGATCGGCAGGTAGACCGTCTTGAGCGGGTAGCGGTCGATGAGGCGGCCCACCACGATCTGGGCGAAGGAGGCGATCGTGTAGACGAGGGCCAGGAGCAGGCCGAGCTTGGCCGGGTCCTCCACGAGCCCGCGCAGCCGCTCGGTCAAGAGCTGGTTGTTGCCGTTGGTGGTGAAGTTGAAGATCATGCTGCCCGAGACCGCGGCCAGGGTCATGACGAAGAAGATCCGCATCATGATCGAGGGCGGCAGCTCGACCGAGCGGCGGGGCTTGCGGGCGGGGGCCATCTCCTCGCGCGGCACCACGAGCGCGAAGACGACCCCGCAGGCGATGGCGAGCAGGGCGGGGACCGCGAAGGCCATGCGCCAGCCCATGCGCTGGACCAGGAACCCGGTCAGGACCGCGGCGACCGCGATGCCGAGGTTGCCGGCGAGGCCGTTGAGGCCGATGGTGAAGCCGGGCCGGGTGGAGTTCTGCACGATCATCGGGATGCCCACCGGGTGGTAGATGGCCGCGAAGGCCCCCATGATCGTCAGCGCGGCCGCGAGCTGCCACGGGCGCTGGGCCGCGGCCACCAGCAGGCCGGCCGCCCCGAGCCCCAGGAAGAACACGACCATCATGGCCCGACGCCCCCACAGATCGCCCAGGCGCCCGGCGGGCAGCGAGCCCAGCCCGAAGAGCACGAAGGCGCCCACCGTGTAGGGCATCAGGTCCTGCCAGACCATCCCCCACTCGGCCGCGATCGCGGACACCGCGGTCGCGAAGATGAGCAGGAAGAGGTGGTCCATGGCGTGGCCCACGTTGAGCAGCAGGGCGGTCGGACTGGTGTTGGACATGGGTGGCTGATCTCCGGTGATCGCTACCGTGCGGGCCTGGCCCAGATGCCCCGGTCGTGCATGAGGCGGATCTGGCGCCGGATGACCTTCTCGCGGTACTCCTTGTGCTTCATGGGCGCGCGCTTGAGATAGAGGTTCTTGGGATAGATGGGCTTCTCGTAGAGCATACCGTAGAGCTCGGTCCGGAGGTCCTTCATCCAGTTGTCCCACTGGGCCCGCGCCCGGTGGTCCCGGAGGGCCTCGACGTCCACGACCCCGCCCACGTAGGTCGACCCGGCCCCGTAGTCCTGGCGCCCCACGATGCGCCCCTTGTAGTCGATGACGAACGAGCGCCCCCCGAAGGTGTCGATCGGGGTGCTCTCCTCCGGGAAGAGGTAATAGGTCCCCATGTTCGGGGCCACGATGTACATGTTGTTGTCGAGCGCGCGCGCCCGGCTCTGGATCTCGAAGATCTCGTTGCCGGTGGCCGGGTGCGGGTACGAGGCGCGGTAGACCACCTCCGCCCCGTTGAGGGCCAGGGCCCGGGCGTTCTCCGGGTAGGAGCCCTCGTTGGCCATCATGATGCCGAGCCGGCCGATCTCGGTGTCGACCACCGGCCAGAAGGCCTGGAGGTTCTTGCCGTACTTCTCCACCCACCAGTCGTAGACGTCGTGGGGGCACATCGAGTGCTCCACCGGGAACAGCGGCGAGACCTTGTAGTGCTGCAGGATCACCCGGCCGCGCGGGTTGATGATGAAGCCCACGTTGAAGTAGCGGTCCTTCCAGTCCGGGTGCCGCGCCTTGGCCTGGGCCATCACGAAGGCGTTGTACTCCTTGGCGATCTTGCCGAGCGCCTCGGTCTCCTCGCCCGGGATGTCGATCGCGCACTCCCGCGCGAAGGTCGCGTGGTCGAGATCGAGCACCTCGTCGTTGAAGGCCTGCAGCGCGCCCTCCGGGAAGGCGATGAGCCGCACCGGCAGGTCGAGGCTCGACAGCCACGAGGCGGCCTTCACCAGGTGGGAGAGGTGGTCGAGGTTGATCTGGATGTCCTTGCGGCGGCGGATGCCGCGCACGGTGGGGATGAGCCCGACGGCGGTGTAGGGGCGGATCATGACGCGTCTCCTTGTTGGCGCTCCACCTCTTCCATGATCATCGCGTTGAGGTCGTCGATCAGCTTTCCCCGCTCCCGGCCGCCGTCGTTGCGGATCCGCTCGCGGATGCGCGAGGGCCGCGCCGACAGCATGATCAGCGTGGTGCCGATGGCGACCGCCTCCTCGATCGAGTGGGTGACGAAGAGGATGGTACGCCGGGTCTCGGCCCAGATGCGACGGACTTCCTGCTGCATGATGCGGCGGTTCTGGGCGTCGAGGGCTCCGAAGGGCTCGTCCATCAGGAGCACGTCGGGCTCGATGGCGAGCGCGCGGGCGATGGCGGCCCGCTGGCGCATGCCGCCGCTGACCCGCCCCGGGTAGTAGTCCTCGAAGCCCTGGAGGCCGGCGAGCCGCAGGTAGTGGGCCGCGCGGGCCTCGCGCTGGGCCGCGTCGAGCCCGAGGGGCCGGAGCACCAGGGTCACGTTGTCGCGCAGCGAGAGCCAGGGCAGGAGCCGGTCCTCCTGGAAGACGACGCCCACGTGGCGCTGGTGGCGCCGATCGGCCAGCACCGGGAGGCCGTCGAGCAACACCGAGCCCCGGCTGGCCGGCTCGATGCCGCCGACTATTCGGAGAAGGGTGGTTTTTCCGCAGCCGTTCGGCCCGAGCAGGCAGACGAACTCGCCCGCGTCCACCCCGAACGAGACCGAGTCGATGACCGGGATCACGAAGTCCTTCCCGATCCCGCGCACCTCGAGCTTCATCGCCATCGGGTCAGGCGGCGGCTGATCGGGTCGAACAGCAGCTTGTCGGTCGCGACCATGATGAGGATCATCACCAGCGCCCACACGAAGACCATGCGGGTGGCCAGGATCTCGCGGCTGTAGTTCATCGCGTAGCCGATGCCGGAGGTGACCCCGAAGATCTCCGCGACCACCGAGACCTTGAGGGCGAGGCCGAAGCCCACCTTCATGCCGGCCACCAGGTAGGGCAGGGTCGACGGGATCACGATCGCGGTGAACTTCTGCGGCCCGGAGAGGCGGTAGACGTCCCCCATCTCGAGGAGCCGCCGGTCGACCGAGGTCACGCCCTCCACCAGGGTCGAGGCGACCACCGGCAGCGTGATCATGAAGGTGGTGAAGATCGGGGCCCAGTTGCTGAGGCCGAACCAGACGAGCGAGACGACGATCCACACGAAGACCGAGGTGGAGTTGAGGATCGCGAGCACGTCCTGCACGATGCCGCGCGCGGTGCGCGATACGAAGGCGCCCAGGCCCATGACGAGCGAGACCGCGACCGCGCCCCCGAAGCCGGCCGCGATGCGGCCGAGGGAGGCGGCCGCGTGCGGCCAGATCTCCCCGCTCCGCACGATCTCGACGAGCCCGAGCACGATCGACCAGGGGCCCGGCAGCACGAAGGCCCCGTAGCGGCGGGAGAGGAAGGTCCAGCCGACCAGGACGACGGCGAGGGCGGCGAGGGTCGGCAGGTGCAGGCGGCCGGCCCGGTCGCGTGCGCTCACGCCCGATGGAAGAACTCGCGACGGATGCGGTCGGGATTGTCCCAGATGTCCGACTTGAGGAAGCCGAACTCCCGGTTCAGCTTGAGCTGGACGATGAGGGTCTCCACCTGCTCCTCGGGCAGGCCCGAGAGCATGCGCACCGTCTCCTTGTAGGCCACCGCGATCACGTCCTTGGGCAGCCGGGTGACGTCGGTGACGATGTCGATGGCCCGCTCCGGCTTGCCGTACCAGAGGTCCACCGCGTCCTTCTGCGCCGCGTTCAGGTCCGCGGGGAAGGACGGATTCTTCTGGATGAACTCGGGGCTCGCCAGGTAGCAGACGTGGACCGGGAAGCCGGTCGCCCGGCCGGTCGCCTTCCGCCACAGATCGATCTGCTTGGCCAGGTAGACGCCCTCCCCGCGGAACACCACCTGGTCGGTGATGGGCTGCCACGCCACGATCGCGTCCACGTCCTTCTTGCCGAGCATCGTGACCATGTCGGGCGGCGCGGTGGCGGTGACGAGCTGGGTGTCCTTCTGCAGATCGAGACCGTAGGCCTTGAGGGTGAGGGCCCGGATGTCGAAGAAGGTGGAGGTCCCGACCACCGCGGCGATCTTCCGGCCCTTGAGGTCCTCCACCTTCGTGAGGCCGGCGTCCTTCCGCGCCACGATGGCGCCGAGCACCGCGGTGGCCACCCCGGTCACCTTGAGGGGCACGCCCTCCTCGAAGGCCTTGGCGGCCAGCGCGAAGCTCATGTCGATGGCGTCGACGTTCTTGGCCGCGAGCTGGCTGAGCAGGGGCCCGGGCGCCCCCGGCACCACCGAGTACTCGGCGCTCCAGCCGTGCCGGCCGAGCAGGTCCTCCCGGTGGATGATCTCGGTGCCGGCCCAGCCGAGCTGGAGGTAGGCCAGGCGGACCTTCCCCTTGGTCTGGGCGCGCGGGACGGCGGGGGCGCCGGTGATCGCGGCGGCCGCGCCCGCGCCGGCCAGCTTGAGCAGCTCGCGACGGCCGAGCACGGCGGCTAGCCCTTGACCTTGGGCAGGTGCTTGAGCGCCTCCGCCACCTTCTCGGCGGGGTACTCGTAGTCCTGGAGCTTGCCGGCCAGGTAGGCCTCGTAGGCGGAGAGATCGAGGAAGCCGTGGCCGGAGAGGTTGAACACGATGGTCTTCCGCTTGCCTTCCTTCTTGGCCATCAGCGCCTCGTCGATGGCCCCCCGCACGGCGTGGGCCGCCTCCGGGGCGGGGAGGATCCCCTCGGCGCGCGCGAACTTCACCGCGGCCTCGAAGGTGGCGATCTGGGGCACCGCGCGCGCCTCGATGACACCCTCGTCGTAGAGCTTGCAGATCAGCGGGGCCATGCCGTGGTAGCGGAGCCCGCCCGCGTGCACCGGCGCGGGCATGAAGGTGTGGCCGAGGGTGTGCATCTTCACGAGCGGGGTGAGCCCTACGGTGTCGCCGAAGTCGTACGCGTACTTGCCCTTGGTGAGGCTCGGGCACGCGGAGGGCTCGATCGCGACGATGCGGCGCTTCTTGTTCTTGCCGGTGAGCTTCTCTCCCGCGAACGGGAAGGCGAAGCCCGCGAAGTTGGAGCCGCCCCCGATGCAGCCCACCAGCACGTCGGCGTCGTCGTCGGCCCGCTCGAGCTGCTTCTTGGTCTCGAGCCCGATCACGGTCTGGTGCATGAGCACGTGGTTGAGCACGCTGCCCAGCGAGTACTTGGTGTCGTCACGGGTGGCCGCGTCCTCGACCGCCTCGCTGATCGCGATGCCGAGGCTGCCCGGCGAGTCCGGATCCTGCTCGAGCACCTTCTTGCCCGCCTGGGTGTCCGGGCTCGGGCTCGCCACCACCTGGGCCCCGAAGGTCTCCATGAGGATGCGGCGGTAGGGCTTCTGCTGGTAGGAGACCTTCACCATGTACACCTTGCACTGCAGCCCGAAGAACGCGCACGCCTGCGAGAGCGCGGAGCCCCACTGGCCGGCGCCGGTCTCGGTGGAGAGCCGCGCCACCTTCTCCATCTTGTTGTAGTAGGCCTGGGCCACCGCGGTGTTGAGCTTGTGGCTGCCCGCCGGGCTCGCCCCCTCGTACTTGTAGTAGATGTGCGCGGGGGTATCGAGCGCCTTCTCGAGGCGCCGCGCCCGGTGCAGCGGGGTCGGGCGCCACAGGCGGAGAACGTCGCGCACCGCGTCCGGGATCTCGATCCAGCGCTCCTGGCTGACCTCCTGCTTGATCAGCTCCATCGGGAAGAGCGGAGCCAGGTCCTGGGGTCCGATCGGCTGGCCGGTGCCCGGGTGCAGCGGCGGCGCCAGCGGAGTCTTGAAGTCGGCCTGGATGTTGTACCACCGGGTCGGCAGCTCCTTCTCGGAGAGGAGATACTTGGTCGTCATGTCGGCGGGCTTGCGAGCCATGGGGCGGCCTCCTTCCAGGTCCGTTGCGGTGGGACTGATGGGAAAACGGGCCTCACAGTACCGCCCGGACGCGAAGGCCGTCAAGGGGGTGGCCGACCACCAGTCGGCCCCGGTGGGTCGGGCTAGCGCGCGCCGGTGGGCGGCTGCCCCGCCGGGACCGAGTAGATGATGGTCGGCTGGCTCCGCGTCTTGAACTGCGCGGGGCCGTGGGATTCCACCCGGATGCCCTCGCCGAGGCCGGCCCGGGTGTTCTCGTCGATCAGGATCGGACGACCGAGCACCTTCGTGTGTGCCTCCAGGTGGGCGGCGAGGTTCACGGTGTCCCCCACTCCGGTGTAGGTCATGCGCTGCTGGGTGCCGGTGAAGCCGGCCACGAGCGGCCCGGAGGCGATGCCGATTCCGATCTGGATCTCCATCCCGCCGCGGCGGGCCTGGTCCTGGTTGAAGCCGTCCATCAGCTCCAGCATCTCGAGGGCCGCGCGCACCGCCCGCTCGCGATGGTCCGGGTGAGGGAGGGGGGCCCCGAAGATCGCCATCAGGCCGTCGCCGAGCATCTGGTTGACGATGCCGCCGTGAGCCCCGATGGCGTCGAACGTGAGCGTGTAGTAGCTGTTCAGGAGCTCGATGGTGTCGGCGGGTGACAGGGTCTCGGTGATGCGCGTGAACCCCCGGATGTCGGAGAACATCACGCTGGCCTCGACCTGCTTGCCGCCCAGGGTCACCCCGGTCGTGAGCAGCTCCTCGGCCACCTCGGCGGTGGCGAACTTCCGGAACAGCTCCCGCTGCTGGTCCCGCAGGCGCTTCTTCTCGAGGCTGGCCCCGACCCGGGCGCGGAGCAGCACCGGGTTCACCGGCTTGAACAGGTAGTCCTCCGCGCCCATCTCGATGCACCGGGCCACGCTGTCCACCTCCTCGACCGAGGACATCATGACCACCGGGACGTCGCGCAGGCGCGGGTCGGCAGCGAGGGCGGCCAGCACCTGGTAGCCGTCCATCTCCGGCATCTCGATGTCGAGCAGGACCAGGTCGACCGGACGCTTGGCGAGCGTGGCGAGGGCCTCGCGCCCGTTCTCCGCGAACGTCACGGTGTGCCCGAGCTGCTCGAGGGCGCGGCCGAGCAGGAGGCGGTTGACCCGGTTGTCGTCGACGACGAGGAGGTCGCCGGTGGGGCCGTTACGCGGTGAGGTCACGTCGCAGGTCTCCCAGCGCGCTTGCGGCGCGCTCGTAGTGCTCGGTCAGCCGGTCGAGCCGGCCGGCCGCCCCCTCGAGGCTCCCGGCCCGCGCGGCGGCCTCGAGCTCGCGCGCCAGCGCAGCCAGCCCGGTGGCGCCGAGGCTCTCGGCGGTGGACTTCAGCGAGTGGGCGGCCCGGCGGAACGCGTCGCGGTCGGTCGCCGCCAGGCTCCGGCGCAGGGTCGCGAGCAGCTCGCGGGCGTCCTCGCCGAAGGTGTCGATGAGCTCGGCCACGAAGGGGCCGCCGGTGGTGGCGACGAGACGCTCGAACACCGCGCGGTCGATCGCGCCCGCCGCGGGCGCGGCCGGCTCCGCGGGGCCGGCGGCCGGCGCGGCGTCCCGATGCGCGGGTGAGCGCTCCAGGGCGGCGACCAGCTCCTCGACCCGGATCGGCTTGGCCACGTAGTCGTCCATGCCCGCGGCCACGCACAGCTCCCGGTCTCCCTGCATCGCGTTCGCGGTCATGGCCACGATACGGGGCCGCACGGCCGGCCAGCGGCGGTTGATCTCCCGGGAGGCCTCGAAGCCGTCGAGCTCCGGCATCTGCACGTCCATGAGCACCACGTCGTAGGTCTGGCGCTCCACCGCCTCGATGGCCTCGAGCCCGTTGGCGGCCACGTCCGCCCGGTAGCCCATCTGGGCGAGGATCCGGAGGGCCACCTTCTGGTTCACCACGTTGTCCTCGGCCAGCAGGATCCGGAGCGGGTGGCGGCGGGCCATCTCCGGATCGAGCTCGCTCCGCGCCGCCGCGCGCGCGGCCACGTGGACCGGCTGATCGGCCACCACCGAGACCAGCGCGTCGAAGAGCTGCGACGGCTTGATGGGCTTGTGGAGATAGGCCGCGAAGCCCTCCTCCTCGGCGTGCGCCTCGCGGCGGCCGAGCGAGGTGAAGAGGATCAGGGGCAGGGAGCCCCCGGCGGGCAGCTGGCGAATCGCGTGGGCGAGGGCGACGCCGTCCATCTCCGGCATGTGCATGTCCAGGATCGCGACGTCGAAGCGCTCCCCGGCCCGGATCCACCCCAGGGCCTCGAGCGGCGACTCCGAGGCGCGCGACGGCATGCCCCAGTTGTCGAGATGCGCGGTGACGATGCGCCGGTTGGTGGCGTTGTCGTCCACCACGAGCACGCGCTTGTCGCGCAGCGACGGCTGCACCCCGCTCAGGTCGCGCCGGAGCGGGACCGGCACCTCGGTGGCGACGGCCGGGATCGTGAAGTGGAACTCGCTGCCGCTCCCGACCTGGCTGGTCACGCCGATCTTGCCACCCATCAGCTCGGTGAGCCGCTGGCTGATGGCGAGACCCAGCCCGGTGCCCCCGTAGCGGCGGGTGGTCGAGGCGTCGACCTGGCTGAACGACTGGAACAGGCGGCCCAGGCGGTCGGCCGGGATGCCGATGCCGGTGTCGCGCACCGTGAAGGTCAGCTGGTGCCGGCGCGCCCCGCGCCCGGTCCGGCGCGCGCTCACCGAGAGCACGACCTCGCCCCGCTCGGTGAACTTGACCGCGTTCGAGAGCAGGTTCAGCAGCACCTGGCGGAGCCGCGTCACGTCGCCCACGATCGCGGCGGGCACCCCGTCGCCCATCAGGTAGGCCAGGTCGATCCCCTTCTCGGCCGCGCGGGTGGCCACCAGGTCGAGGGCGCCCTCGACGCACTCCCGCAGATCGAACGGCTGGGCCTCTAGCTCGAGCTTGCCCGCCTCGATCTTCGAGAAGTCGAGGATGTCGTTGATGACGGTGAGGAGGGTGTCGCCGCTCCCCCGGATGACCTCCGCGTAGTCGCGCTGCTCCTCGGTCAGCCGGGTGTTGAGCAGGAGCCCGCTCATGCCGATCACCGCGTTCATCGGAGTGCGGATCTCGTGGCTCATGGTGGCGAGGAAGGCGCCCTTGGCCTCGTTGGCCGCCTCCGCCTCCCGCCGGGCCCGCAGGAGCTCGGTGATGTCGTGGTAGATGCCGATCATGCCCACCTTCGCGCCGTCGACGACCACCGGCACCGACGAGATCTCGACGTCCACCATGGTGCCGTCCTTGCGGGCGCGCCGGGCCATCGCGCGCACCCACTCGCCCCCGATCGTCTGGCGGATGTTGGCGCGGACGTCCTCGCGGAGCTCCGGGGTCGCGATCAGCTCCTCCATGCGATGTCCGAGGGCCTCGGCCGCCGGGTAGCCGAAGAGCCGCTCGGCGCCCGGATTCCAGCCGACCACGGTGCCGCCCAGGTCCATGGTGACGATGGCCACCGGGCTCGTCTCCACGAGCGCGTCGGCGTACTGCTTCTGACGCTGGATCTCCTGGAAGAGGCGGGCATTCTGGATCGCGAGCACCGACTGGGTCGCGAAGGTCTGGAGCATCGCGACCACCTCGGGCGAGAAGGCGCCGCGCTCCCGGCGGATGATCACCAGGCCCCCGAGCAGGCGGTCCTCCCGGACCAGGGGCACCGCGAGCAGCGAGCCCATGCCCTGCTCGAGGAGCTGCCGGCGCACCTGCGGCGCGACGAGCTCCGCCTCGTGCTGGATGTCGGCCACCTGGACCGGGACCCGCGTGACCCCGGCCCGGCCGATCGATCCCTCGCCGAGGCGGATGGGGGCCGCCCGCACCGTCTCGACGTACTCGGCGGTCATCCGATGAGTGGCCCGCTGGAGGAACGTGCCGGTCGCCTCGTCGAACTCGTACGCGACGCCCTGGTCGCTGCCGGAGAGCTGGACCGCGCGGCCGACGATGGTCTCGAGCACCGCGTCGAGGTCGAGGGTCGAGCTGACCGCCTGGCTGACCTCGCCGAGGGCCTGCAGCTCGCCCACCGAGCGCGTGAGCTGGGCGGTGCGGGCCTCGAGCTCGTTGAAGAGGCGCACGTTCTCGATCGCGATGCCGGCCTGCTCGGTGAAGGTCTGCAGGAGCGGGATCTCCTCGCTCGAGAAG